>NZ_JAUZUQ010000007.1:0-270145 GCF_031844105.1 Acidovorax sp. PRC11
GGCTCGTGGGCATGGCGCCGCCTGCGGTCCCGCGTGGATGCCGCGCGCGCCACCTGGGGCACCCGCATCGCCGGGGTGCTGCTGGCCGCCGTGGCGGGCTGGGCCCTGTGGATGGATACAGCGCGCCGGGCCATGGAACTCTGGTGCCGCTGAGCCGGCAAATTTTCCGCGCTTACCGAAACAGGTGCTGACGAAGTAGTGATAATGGTTGCGAATGAGGGGGGTTACGAGCCTTCCGTCATCGCGAATCCTGTGAATCCATCCCTTCTCATCGACGTTGCCCGGCTCCGCGTGGGCATGTACATCCAGCTCGACCTCGGGTGGATGAACCACCCGTTTCCGGTCAGCAGCTTCCGCATCGCCTCCGCCGAGCAGATCGGCACCCTCCGGTCCCTCGGCCTCCAGCAGGTGCGCTGGGTGCCGGCACGCAGCGATCCCGAGGTGCGCGAACTGCCCGAGGAAGCCGCCGCGGAGGAGGGCACGCACCCGCATGCAGCAGCGTCGCCCGACGCGGCCGATGCATCGGATGCCCCCGCGAAGGCCGAGCCTGCCAGCCTGCTGCAGGACCGGCTGGCAGCACAGCGGCGCTCGCTGGCCCGCTGCGACGAGCAGTTCGCGCGCGCCACCCGCACCTACGAGCGCCTGGCGCTGCACGCCGAGCAGGACCCGGCGGAAGCCCGCCGCGCCACCGAGGTGCTGGTCCAGGGCTGCGTCAGCCAGCTCTCCGACCACAGCGAAACGGCCATCCGGCTGCTGTCCGAACGCGTCGGCACGCGCGCGGCCCTGCATTCGGTGAACGTGGCCGTGCTCTCGCTGCTGCTCGGCAAGACGCTGGGCATGCGCGGCGACGACCTCGGCGACCTGGGCATCGCCGCGCTGCTGCACGACCTCGGCAAGATCACGCTGCCGCCGCACGTCGCGCAGCCCGGCGCTCCCCTGGGCCCCGCGGACCAGGCGCTCTACGAGGCGCATGTGGGCGAATCCGTGGTGCTGGCGCAGCGCATGGGCCTGGGCCGGGCGGTGGTCTCCGCGATCGCACAGCACCACGAGCGGGCCGACGGCGGCGGTTTCCCGCTGGGGCTCAAAGGTTCCGAGCTCGGCCGCTCGGGCCAGGTGCTCGCGCTCGTCAACCATTACGACCGCCTGTGCAATCCCCTGCACGGCGTGCAGCCGCTCACGCCCCACGAGGCGCTGTCGGTGCTGTTCGCGCAGCACAAGTCGCGCTTCGACGCGAAGGTGCTGCAGTCCTTCATCCGGCTCATGGGGGTGTACCCCGCGGGCTCGATCGTCCAGCTCACCAACGAGCGCTATGCCATCGTCGTCGCGGTGGATTCGGGGCGGCCGCTGCGCCCGCGGGTGATCGTCCACGACCCCGCCGTGCCGCGCGACGATGCCCTGGTGCTGGACCTGGAGCAGGCGCGCGACCTCGGCATCCGGCGCAGCCTGCGGCCCGCGCAGCTGCCGCGCGACGCGCTCGACTACCTCTCGCCGCGCAAGCGCATCTGCTACTTCTTCGAGCGCGCCGTGGACGCCGCGGAAGCAGACATCGCGCGCGCCGCGGCGGACGGGGAGGCCGCGTGAACCGTTTCCCCGCCGACGCCGCATGGCGGTCCCTGTTCGAAGGACTGCCCGAAGCGATCTGGCTCGTGGACGCGCAATCGCTCGACGTCGTGCTCTGCAATCCGGCGGCCGTGGCGCTGGCCGGCCGGCCCGCGGAGGCGATGGAAGGCCAGCCCGTGTACGCCCTGGCGGCCACTCCCGAGGACGTCGCCTTCTGGATGCAGGACCTTCCCGCGCTGCGTGCCGGCATCCATTCGCATTCCAGCATGCTGCGCGGCGATGGACGGCTCGTGCCGGTGGATCGCCGCGTCGCGGCCATCGATGCCATCGGGCCCGATGGTGCAGGCACTCCGCTCCTCGTGCTCGGCATGGTGGACCGCAGCGAGCAGGCCGCCATCCAGGGCGAACTCGAGCGGCTGCTCTGCGAGCTGCGCGCCACGCTCGACTCGGCCGCGGACGGCATGCTGGTGTGCGACATGGCCGGCCGCGTCCGGGCCTTCAACCAGCGGCTGGCACTCCTGTGGAACCTGCCGGACGAGCTGCTGGTGGAGCGCGACGATGCCGCCCTCGAAACGCACATGGCGCGCCAGGTGGTCGATGCGGACGCCTACCGTGCGCGGCTGCTGGGCATCGCCCAATTCCCGGAAGAAGAGACCACCGACATCCTGCACCTGCGCAGCGGCACCGTCATTGAGCGGCGCTCCGTGCCGCAGATCAGCCACGGCCGGCCGATGGGCCGGGTGTACTCGTTCCGCGACCTGACGCTGCAGCACGCGGCGCAGAAGCGCATCGAGCAGCTGGCCTACAGCGACGTGCTGACGGGCCTGCCCAACCGCCTGCTGCTGTCGCGCTGCGTCGCCTCGGCGATCGAAGAGGCGGCCGTGTCGGGCGGGGGCTTCGCGATCCTGTTCATCGACCTGGACCGCTTCAAGATCATCAACGATTCGCTCGGGCATCTGTTCGGCGACCGGGTGCTGCAACTGGTGGCCCGGCGCCTGCAGGGCTGCCTGCGCCAGAGCGACATGCTGTGCCGGCTCGGCGGCGACGAGTTCGTCATCCACCTGCACGCCAGCGGGGCGGAGGTGGCCGAGAGCGTCGCGCGCCGCATCCTGGACGAGATGCGCCAGCCCTTCATGCTCGACGGCATGGGATTCTCCATCCAGTGCAGCATCGGCATCGCGCTGCATCCGCGCGACGGCGCCACGCTGGACGATCTCATCAAGCAGGCGGACACGGCGATGTACCGCGTCAAGGAGCGCGGCCGCGGCAGCTACGGCTTCTACCTGCCGCAGATGAATGCCGACCTGCTCTCGCGCATGCAGCTGGAGCATGCGATGCGCCAGGCGCTCGACCAGGGGCATTTCGCGGTGCACTACCAGCCGCAGGTCGAGATGGCGACGGGACGCATCGTCGGCGCCGAGGCCCTGCTGCGCTGGAACGATCCGGTGATGGGCACCGTCTCGCCCGGCGTGTTCATTCCGCTGGCCGAGGAGTCGGGCTACATCGTCACCCTCGGGGCCTGGGTGCTGGAGCAGGCGATCCGCGAGGCGGCCGAGTGGATGCGCGCCGGCACGCCGCTCATGGTGGCGGTGAATGTGTCGGCACTGGAGTTCCGCCAGCCGGGCTTCGTGGAGCGGCTCGTGTCGCTGCTGCGCAGCCACCGCCTGCCGGCCTCGCTGCTGGAGCTGGAGCTCACCGAGACCATCCTGCTGCAGGACGCGCGGGAGATGGAGCAGCGCCTCGCGGCGCTGGCGTCGCTCGGCGTGGGGCTGTCGATCGACGATTTCGGCACGGGCTATTCGAGCCTGGCCTACCTCAAGAAACTCGCGATCCACAAGCTGAAGATCGACCAGTCGTTCGTGCGCGGCCTGCCGGACGACGAGAGCGATCGCGCGATCATCGAGGCGATCGTGCACATCGGCCGGGCGCTGCGCATCCAGGTGGTGGCCGAGGGGGTCGAGACCCCGGAGCAGCGGCAGGCGCTGCAGGCCATGGAATGCCACTACTTCCAGGGCTTCCTGCTCGCGCCGGGGCTGCCGGCGGAGGCGTTCCGCGCGCTGGTCGCGCAGCCGCATCCGCCTGCCGTGCCGTAGCCCCGCGGGGCCGGAAATGAAAAAGCGCCGCGGGGTTCGGCCGCAGCGCTGGGGAAGAAGGTGCCTGCAGTAGCCACCGGACCCTCATCCTGAACCGGGGGTTCAGGGGGGCGAGGGCAGCCAGGCGTTGGGTTCATCTGACGCGAGATGATCACGCTCACCGGGCAATGTACCAAGCCCTTGCTCAGGGAGCATTGGTTCAAGGAAATATAAGGCCCGGCGGCACTGCAGACACCTCCATTGTAGGCACCTGGAGCGACCTTTGGAAGCGCAGGGATGCAGAAGGGGGCCGCTCAGGCGGGCCGGCCCTCCTGGCCGAGCGCCTGGTCGAGCCGCCGCAGCAGCGCCTCCAGGGCGTCGCCGCCCGCAGCGCCGATGGCGCCGTCGGACGGGTGGCCGGACGGGGGCGCTTCCGCCGCGGCTTCCGGGGCCGGGGGCGCCACCGCGGGTGCCGCGGCCTGCAGGGGGGCGTCCTGCAGGCTCTCCACGCTCCCCGCGGTTTCCGCGGTTTCCGGCGGGGAGACCTCGCTGCCGGGCTGCACCAGTGGATCGGCCGGCTGCGGCTGTGGCTGTGCGGCGCGCGCCTGGTGGTCGGCCAGTTCGAAGGCGAGATTCAGCGCCGCCAGCACGGCGATGCGCTCGCGTGCGCGCACCTTGCCGGCGTCGCGGATGCGGGTCATGGCCGCGTCCACGCGCTCGACGGCCTGCAGCAGCGTCTCCTGCTGCCCCTCGGGGCAGGCGAGCCGGTAGCCCTGCTGCATGATCTGCACTTCGATGTGGTTCATTCGGCGTCCTTCGGAGGATCGTTCGGGCCGGCGGGCGCGGCATCCGGCGCGGCGGGCAGCTTCTCGAGCAGCGCGTCCACGCGCGTGCGGGCGGTGTGCAGGCGCGAGCGGAGGGAGTCGCGTTCCTGCGTGAGCGAGACGACCTGGGCCGTGAGCAGGGCGTTGGCGCGCTGCAGTTCGGCATGGCGCGCGAGCAGCCGCTCCACGCGCTCCGTGATCTGGTCGAGGGGGGAAGGAGAAACCATCCGTCGATTGTAGGTGGCGATGCGTCCGCGCCACAGAGGCGAGGGCGTCCGAGCGCCGCTGGGCGGAGGGGCGAATGTGCATCGAAACGTGAACAGGCCCTAGAATCCGCAGGGTTGGTGCCTGCGGTGCTGGTTCACAGACCGCGGTTCAACGGGAAGCAGGGAGGTGCCGTCCGCCACGGGCGCGCCGAGCCTGCGCTGCCCCCGCAACGGTCCATGGAAGAAGTCGGCCGCCTTTCGGCTCGCCGGCCTTCTCGCCTCCTTCACGAAGCCACTGGGCGCCTTGAACAAGCGCCTGGGAAGGCGTCGGAGCGCGCCCCTCCATCAGCCCGGATACCGGCCAACACGGAGGCCGCACCCCGATGCTCACTGCCGGGGCGCGGCCGTGTCGCCCAATGCCGGCGGGGAGGCCGGCGCGGGCTCGCTTTCTGCCGATCGTTTCCATGCATTCTCCGACCCTCCGACTCCGCGGCGCCGCCGGCGCGCGCGCGACCCCGTCCCTGCGCGGCGCCCCCGCGGCGCTGGCCCTGCTGGCCGCAGCCCTGCTTCCCGCCCTGGCCGCCGCCCAGGCCGCGCCGCTGGGCGAAACCGTGGTCACCGCCAACCGCACGCCCCAGCCGCTCGCGGACCTCGTGGCCGACGTGTCCATCGTGGACCGCGAGACCATCGAGCGCAGCGGCGCCACCGGCCTGGCCGACGTGCTGGCCCGGGTGCCGGGCGTGGAAATCTCGCGCAACGGCGGGCCGGGCACCACCACCAGCCTGTACCTGCGCGGCGCCGAGCAGCGCTTCACCGCCGTCTACATCGACGGCGTGCGCATGGATTCGCAGACCACGGGCGGCGCGCCCTGGGAGGCGATCCCGCTCGGCCTCGTCGACCGCATCGAAGTGCTGCGCGGCCCCGCGGCCGCCGTCTACGGCTCGGACGCCGTCGGCGGGGTCATCCAGATCTTCACGCGCAAGGGCGAAGGCCCCGCGCAGCCCTACGTGGGCATCGGCGCCGGCAGCCACGGCACCTACAAGGCCGAGGCCGGCGTGGCCGGCTCGGCGGGCGAGGGCGGTGCCGTCGATTACGCGCTGGGCCTGGAGCGGGAGATCAGCGACGGCTTCAACGCCCGTCCGGTCGCCGGCCAGAACCCCGACAAGGACGGCCTGCGCCGCTCCGCCTTGAATGCGCGCGTGGGCCTGCAGATCGATCCGCGCCAGCGCATCGAGGGCACGCTGCTGGGCGCCGACAGCAACGCGGGCTACGACACCACGCCCCTGGGCAACGACGACCGCGCACTCCACCGCATGCATGCGCTGGGGCTGAACTGGCGCTCGCAATGGACCGAGCACTACACCACGCGCCTGTCGGTCACCGATTCTCGCGACCGCTACGAGACGCGTCCTTCGCCCTACGTCACCGACACGCGCCTGCGCGGCTACCTCTTCCAGAACGAATGGCGGCAGGGCGGGCACCTCGTCACCGCGGCGCTGGAGCGCCGCGAAGACCATCTGAGCAACGGCGAGATCGACGGCGACCGCTCGCAGGACGCGCTGGCGCTCGGCTACGGCTTCACCGCCGGCCCGCACGCGGTGCAGCTCAACGCCCGCCATGACTCCGACAGCGAGTTCGGCGGCCACAACACGGGCAGCGTCGCCTACGGCTACGCGATCACGCCGCAGTGGCGCGCCACGGCGTCGGCCGGCACCTCCTTCCGCGCACCCACGCTCTACCAGCGCTTCAGCCCCTACGGCGTCGCCTCGCTCCAACCCGAGGAGGGCCGCAACGTGGAACTGGGCCTGCGCTGGACGCAGGGCGCGAGCAGCGCCTCGGTGGTGGCCTACCGCAACCGCGTGAAGAACCTCATCGTGTTCGGCGCCGCCGGCCCCTGCCGGGACGAATACGGCTGCTACGCCAACGCGGGCCGCGCGCGCTACGAGGGCGTGACGCTCTCGGCACAGCACACCCTGGGCGCCGTGCAGCTGCGCGCATCCGTCGATCTGCAGAACCACCACGACGAAACCACCGGCCGCCAGCTGGCGCGCCGTGCCAAGCGGCATGCCACGCTGGGCGCCGACACGCGCATCGCCGGCTGGACGGTGGGCTCCGAAGTGCAGGCCGAGGGCCGGCGCTTCGACAACGCCGCCAACACCACCGTGCTGGGCGGCTACACGCTCGTGAACCTGTACGCCAGCACGCGCGTGGCGCAGGACACGACGCTGCTCGCGCGCGTGGACAACCTCGCCGACAAGACCTACCAGACCGCGCGCACCTACGCGCAGGCGGGCCGCACGTTCTACGTGGGCCTGAAGTGGGCTCCGCGTTGAGCAGGCCCGCGGACCCGGCCGGCACGATCCGCTGCCCGGCGATCGCCATCGCCGCGCCGTCCTCGGGGCAGGGCAAGACCACGGTCACGGCCGCGCTCGCGCGCCTGCACGCACGGCAGGGACGGCGCGTGCGCGTGTTCAAGTGCGGACCGGATTTCCTCGACCCCTGCTGGCTGGAGCGCGCGAGCGGCGCGCCCGTGCATGCCATCGATCTCTGGATGACCGGCGAGCAGGACGCGGCGGAGCGGCTGCATGCCGCCGCGCAGGAGGCCGACCTGGTGCTGATCGAGGGCGTGATGGGCCTCTTCGACGGCACGCCGAGCCTCGCCGATCTGGCGCAGCGCTTCGGCCTGCCGGTGCTGGCGGTGGTCGATGCCTCGGCCATGGCGGGCACCTTCGGGGCCCTGGCCTGGGGCCTGCGCCATTACCGGCCCGGCCTGCCCTGGGCGGGCGTGCTGGCCAACCGCGTGGGCAGCGCGCGCCACGCGGGCATGCTGCGCGACAGCCTGGCCGATCCGCAGGATTGGCTGGGTGCGCTCGCGCGCATCGCACCGCCGGACGGCGCCGATGCGCCCGTGCCCGCGCGGCAGCGGGCGGGGCTGCTGCCGGAGCGGCACCTGGGCCTGGTGGCCGCGCACGAGCTGGACGACGGACTCGCGCGCCTGGACCGGGCCGCCGACGCGCTCGCGCAGACGCCGCTCGGCCAGATGTCGCTCGACGACCTGCGCGAGCGCTTCGCGGTGCCGTTCGCCGCGCCCGCGCCGCGTGCGCCGGTGCCGCCGCTGCTGGCGGGCCGCACCGTGGCCGTGGCGGACGATGCCGCCTTCTGCTTCGTCTACCGCGCCAATCTCGACATGCTGCAGGCCCTCGGCGCGCGCGTGGTGCGGTTCTCGCCGCTCGGAGACGCCGCGCTGCCGCCGTGCGATGCCGTGTGGCTGCCGGGCGGGTACCCCGAGCTGCATGCGGACCGCCTCGCCGCCAACACCGGCATGCAGGCCAGCCTGCGGTCCCATGTGCAGGCCGGCCGGCCCGTATGGGCAGAATGCGGCGGCATGATGGCGCTCTTCGAATCGATCACACTGGCGGACGGCACGTGCAAGCCCCTCTGGGGCCTGCTGCCGGGCCGCGTCGCCATGCAGAAGCGCCTGGCCGCCCTGGGCCCGCAGCAGCTGGACCTGCAGGGCCATGTGCTGCGCGGCCATACCTTCCACTACTCGACCTGCGAGAGCAGCGCCCCCGTGCGCGCCCGCACCCGGCGCCCGCAGCCGGACGACCGCGGCGGCGTCATCGGCGAGGCGCTCTACCGCCACGGCAGCATCCTCGCGAGCTACTTCCATGCATGGTTCCCGTCGAGCCCGCATGCGGCGGCATCGCTGTTCGGCGCGGAGGGCGCGCTGCGCGTCGCGCCCGATCCGCAGGGGGCCACGGCATGAGCGACGGCACGGCGGCGGCGCTCTCCATCGCGCGCAGCGAGCTGATCCTGGGCGGCCAGAAAAGCGGCAAGTCCCGGCGCGCCGAAGCGCTGGCCCGTGCCTGGGTGGATGCCTCCCCCGCGCACCGCGCGGTGTTCGTCGCCACCGGCCAGGCCTGGGACGACGAGATGCGCGAGCGCATCGCGCGCCACCAGCGCGAGCGCGCGGTGCGCGTGCCCGGCATGCAGACGGTGGAGGCGCCGCGCGACGTGGCCGGTGCCCTGGCCCGGCACTCCGCGCCGCAGACGCTCGTGGTGGTCGATTGCCTCACGCTCTGGCTCACGCAGTGGCTGATGCCGCTGCCGGCGCCCGGCGAGGAGGCCGCGCAGGCCTGCGGTGCGCAACATGCCGAGGCCTTCGAACCCCAGTGCCGCGATTTCCTGCAGGCCGTGCGGCAGACGGCCGGGCCGGTCGTGATCGTGGGCAACGAGATCGGGCTGGGCGTCATTCCGCTGGGCCGCGAGGTGCGCGCCTTCGTGGATGCGCTGGGCGTGCTCAACCAGCGCACGGCCGAGGCCTGCGAGCGCGTCACGCTGGTGGCGGCGGGGCTGCCGCTCACGCTCAAGAAGGAAGCATGGCCATGGCGATCGTGAACGGCAATTCGGGTGCGGCCCGGGTCCTTTCGATGCTGCGCCAGGTCTGCTCCCGGCTGCTGCGGGCCCCCCTGTCCCGTACCGCCGGTTGCCTGGCAGCCGCTGCCGCGGCACTGCCTGCCGCCGTGTTCATGGCGCCGGGGGCAGCAACGGCACAGGCCGTGGCTCCGCCCGCGGCATCGTCCGCTTCCGCGGCATCCGCTGCACCGGCCGGGCCGATCACGATCGTCGATGCCCGTGGCCGCCGGCTCACGTTCGCGCGGCCGCCGCAGCGCATCGTGAGCCTGCTGCCTTCGCTCACCGAATCGGTGTGCGCGCTGCAGCAGTGCGCGCGGCTGGTGGGCGTGGACCGTTATTCCAACTGGCCCGACGCGGTGCGCCGCCTGCCGCAGATGGGCGGCGGCATCGATCCGAACATCGAGGCCGTCGTGGCGCAGCGGCCCGACGTGGTGCTGCTGGCCACCAGCTCGCGCGCGAGCGACCGGCTGGAGGCGCTGGGCATTCCCGTGGTGGCGCTGGAGCCCAAGACGCATGCCGGCGTGCGCGACGTGCTGCGCACGCTGGGCACGCTGCTGGCCGTGCCGCCGGAGCAGGGCGCCGAACGCGTCTGGCGCGAGATCGATGCCGGCGTGCAGGCGGCCGCCCAGTCGCTGCCGCCGAAGGCGCGCGGCGTGCGCGTGTACTTCGAGGTGAGCCGCGGGCCCTATGCGGCGGGCACGGTGTCCTTCATCGGCGAGACGCTCGCGCGCCTGGGGGCCCGCAACGTGGTGCCGCCCGAGCTGGGGCCGTTCCCGCGGCTCAACCCCGAATTCGTCGTGCGCGCCCAGCCCGACGTGCTCATGGTGGGCAACAGCAGCATGCAGGCCCTGGTGCCGTACCCCGGCTGGGAGAGCCTGCGCGCGGTGCGCGCCCAGCGCGTGTGCGTGTTCTCGCCGGCCGACGCCGACGTGGCCGTGCGGCCCGGCCCGCGCATGGCGGATGCGGCGCGCATCATGGCGCGCTGCCTCGCGGACAAGGCGCCATGAGCGGCGGCGCGGCAACGGCGTTCGCGGATTCCGGCGGTGCCCGCCGTGCGGCCTGGCTCGCGGCCGGACTGGTCGCCGCCAGCGCGCTGCTGCTCGCCCTGGGCTCCGGGGTCGGCAGCACGGGGATCGGCTTCGCTTGGGGGCCGGATGCCGATCCCGTCGCGCGCCAGATCCTCTGGGACATCCGCCTGCCGCGCACCATCGGCGCTTGGCTGGCGGGCGCGCTGCTCGGGCTGGCGGGCGCCGTGGCGCAGGGACTGTTCCGCAATCCGCTGGCGGACCCCTATCTGCTGGGCAGCGCCTCGGGCGCGGCCCTGGGCGGGGCGCTGGCGATGGCGTTCTTCGGCATGTCGCCCACCGCCGCGCAGTGGTTCGCGCGGCTGGGCGTGACGGGCATGGCCTTCATCGGCGCGGTGGCGGCGGTGCTGCTCACGCTCGGGCTCGCGCGCGGCGTGCAGCACACGCTGCGGCTGCTGCTGGCCGGCGTGATCGTGGGCGTGGTGCTGGGCGCGGCGCGCGATCTCGTGGAGCTCGCCTCGCCGGACATCCTGCAGGCCATGCAGGCCTTCACGCTGGGCAGCACCAGCTTCGTCGGCTGGATCGCCTGCGGCCTCATGGCCGCCGCCTGGGCCGTGAGCGCGGGCGCGTCCTGGGTGCTGGCGCGCGCGCTCGACGGGCTGGTGCTCGGCGAAGCCACCGCCGCCAGCCTCGGCCTGCCGCTCGTACCCATGCGCGCGGGGCTGGTGGCGGCGATGGGGCTCGCCACCGGCACGGCCGTCGCGCAGACCGGCCTGATCGCCTTCGTGGGCCTCGCCGCGCCGCACCTCGTGCGCTCGCTGGCGCCCTGCACGCACCAGCGCCACGTGGTGCTGTCGAGCCTGGCGGGCGCCGTGCTGCTGCTCGCGGCCGACATCCTCGCGCGCTGGATCATGGCGCCGCAGGAGCTGCCCGTGGGCGTGCTCACCGCCGTGCTCGGCGGCAGCTACCTGCTGTGGCTCATGCACCGGCGCACCCGGCTCGGGGGCGGGGCATGAGCGGCATCGCGCTCGCCACCACCGGCATGGCGGCATCGCTCGGCGGCGCGCCGATCCTGCACGGCGTCGATCTGCGCCTGCCCGCCGGCCGCTGGACCAGCATCGTCGGCCCGAACGGCGCGGGGAAATCCACGCTGCTAAAGGCCTTCGCGGGCCTCCTGCCGCGCGGCGCGGTGCGCGGCGGCATCGCCCTGTTCGGCCGGCCGCTGGAAGACTGGGGCAGCCGCGAGCGTGCCCGGCAGCTCGCCTGGCTCGGGCAGAACGAGACCGGTGCCGACGAACTGCCCGCCTACGACATCGCCATGCTCGGCCGCATGCCGCACCAGCCCTGGCTCGCGCCGCCCGGTCCCGCCGACCATGCCGCGGTGCGCGCCGCGCTGGAGGCCACGCAGGCCTGGGAATGGCGCCACCGGCCGCTGGCCCAGCTCTCGGGTGGCGAGCGTCAGCGCGTGCTGCTGGCCCGCGCGCTCGCCGTGCAGGCCCGCGTGCTGCTGATGGACGAGCCGCTGGCCCACCTCGATCCGCCCCACCAGACCGACTGGCTGCGCACGGTGCGCGGGCTGGTGCGCGAAGGAGTCACCGTGGTGAGCGTGCTGCACGAGGTCTCTTTCGCCCTGCAGGCCGATGCGCTGGTGGTGCTGGAGGCCGGCCGTGTGCTGCACCATGGCGATGCCGCCGATCCCGCCACGCACGCGGCGGTGGAATCGGTGTTCGGCCACCGCATCCGGGTGCGCGAGGTCGACGGCCTGCGCGTGGCCCTGCCGTGCGTGGAGGCGACGCCGCCGCCCGGGTGATCCGGCGTCGCGCCGCCTTCCTTCCCGAACCCATTCCAACGTACTCCGCCATGCAGATCGAAAACCCACCCACCGAGCGCCGCTCGGACAAACCCGCCGGCGAGCGCCGGGGCCTCGTGCTGGTGCACACCGGCGACGGCAAGGGCAAGAGCACGGCGGCCTTCGGCCTCGCGCTGCGCGCGCACGGGCGCGGCAAGCCGGTGAAGATCTTCCAGTTCATGAAGGTGCCCAGCGCACGCTTCGGCGAGCACCGCGTCTTCGAACAGCTCGGCATTCCCATCGAAGGCCTGGGCGACGGCTTCAGCTGGAAGAGCCGCGACCTGGAGCACTCGGCCGAGCTGGCGCGCGCCGGCTGGGAGCGCGCCCGCGCGGCGATCCTCGGCGGGGAGCATTTCCTGGTGCTGCTGGACGAGGTGACCTATCCGCTCATCTACGGCTGGCTGCCGCTCGCGGACGTGCTGCAGACGCTGCGCGACCGACCGCGCGAGGTGCATGTGGTGCTCACCGGCCGCCGCTGCCCGCAGGAGGTGATCGACCTCGCCGATACCGTGACCGAGATGGGTTTGGTCAAGCACGCGTTCCAGGCCGGGGTGCCGGCGCAGCGCGGCATCGAGGACTGAGCGCATGGCGACGAGGTCCGGGGCGCCCGCCATGCCTTGCGCGGCACCGTATCCGGCAGCCGAACGCGAGGCCGTCTACCGCGTGATCCGCGAGCGGCGCGACATGCGGCATTTCGCTGGGGGGCACGTCGAGCCGGCGGTGCTCGAGCGCCTGCTGCGCGCCGCCCACCAGGGGCCCAGCGTGGGCTTCATGCAGCCGTGGCGCTTCATCCGCGTGTCCGACCCGGCGCTGCGCCGCCGGCTGCACGCCTGCGTGGAGGCCGAGCGCCTGCGCACGGCGGAAGTGATGGGCGATGGCACCGCGCAGCAGGCCGATGGGCCGGCGGTGCAGGGCGCGGGGCGGCAGGCGGAATTCCTGCGGCTCAAGCTCGAAGGCCTTCTCGACGCGGCGGAACTGATCGCCGTCGCGCTCGCAGACGGACGCGAGGCGCATGTGTTCGGCCGCCGCACGATGCCGCACATGGACGTGGCCTCCGCGGGTTGCGCCATCGAGAACCTCTGGCTGGCGGCGCGTGCCGAGGGCCTGGGCATGGGATGGGTGTCGATATTCGATCCCGCCGACGTCGCGCGGCTGCTCGGCCTGCCGCCCGGTGCTGAGCCGCTGGCGCTGCTGTGCCTCGGCCCCGTGCACGATTTCTATCCCGAACCCATGCTGGCGCGGGAGCGCTGGGCGCGCCGCGCGCCGCTCGCCTCGGTGGTGTTCGAAGGCGCCTGGGGCCGGCCCGCGCCATGGCTCTCCGCCGAAGGCGCGGGGCAGGGAGCGCCTGCGGCCTGCGGTGTTGAAAGCGCCGATGGGGACGGCCGGCGAGCGGGCCCGGTCCACCCTGAAGCCGGGCCGGGAGGAGAGCGCTCCGATGGCTGACGGCGCTGCGCTGCTGCTGCAGGCGGCCGGGGCCGCGCTGCCCGCGGGCCTGGCCCTGGGGCTCGCACTGGCCATCGACCGCTGGTGGGGCGAGCCGCCCGTGGCCGTGCACCCCGTGGTCTGGATGGGCCGCGCGCTCCAGTGGTGCGGGGAGCGCATCGCACCCGGGCAGCCGGGCCCGGCCGATGCGCGCGCCTTCGCGCTCGGCGCGGCGGCCTGGCTGGCGCTGGCGTCGCTCACGGCGGCCATCGCCTGGGGGCTGCAGCGCTCCACCGGGCCCCTGCCGTGGTGGCTCGCCGCGCCCGTGCTCGCCGTGCTGCTGAAGCCGATGCTCGCCTGGCGCATGCTGCACGACGAGGTGGTGGCGGTGGAAGCCGCGCTCTCGCAGTCGCTGCCGGCCGGGCGCGAACGCCTCGCGCGCCTCGTGAGCCGCGACGTACAGGCGCTGGAGGCCGTGCAGGTGCGCGAATCCGCCATCGAATCGCTCGCGGAAAACCTCAACGACTCCGTCGTGGCGCCGCTGTTCTGGTTCGCCGTGGCGGGGCTGCCCGGCGCGGCGGTCTACCGCCTCGCCAACACCGCCGACGCCATGTGGGGCTACCCCGGCATGCGCGGCGGCCGCTACTGGCAGTGGGCCGGCAAATGGGCCGCCCGGGCGGACGACGTGCTCTCGTGGGTGCCGGCGCGCATCACCGCGGCGCTGCTGGTGCTGTGCGCACCGGGCACCTCCGGCGCGCGCTGGGCCGCCGTGGCACGGCAGGCGCGCCGCACGCCCTCGCCCAACAGCGGCTGGCCCATGGCCGCGATGGCGCTGGCGCTCGATGTGCGGCTCGCCAAGCCCGGCGTCTACACGCTGCACGGCAGCGGCCGGCCGGCCACCCCGCCCGATACGCGCCGCGCGGCGGTGCTCGCGGGGCGGGCCGTGTGCTGGTGCGTGCCGCTGGCGCTGTCGGCGCTGTGGTTGCGGGCGCTGCTGCAGGCGGGCATGGCCACGGGGTGGGGCGCATGACGGGCTCCCCGCATGGCGGGCCCGACGCGCTGGGCGTGCCGCTGCACGATTTCTCGACCAATGCCAACGCCTGCGGCCCGTGCCCGATCGCCCTCGCGGCGGTGCGCGCGGCCGATGCCTCCCGCTACCCGGACCCGGACTACACCGCGCTGCGCGAGGCGCTGGGCGCCTGGCATGGCGTGGCGCCCGACTGCATCGTGCCGGCCGCGAGCGCCAGCGAATTCATCCACCGCATCACCGCCTGGGCCGTGCGGCAGCGCGCGGCCGGCGTGGTGCTGCCGGCGCACGCATATGGCGACTATGCGCAGGCGGCCGCGGCCTGGGGCCTGCCGGTGTTGCCGGTGCTGCCGGCATCGGCCGTGTTCCCTGAGGCGCCACCCCCCTGGGTGCTGCACTGGGCCTGCGAGCCTTCGAGCCCGCTCGGCACGTCCGACCCGGCGCTGGAGACGTGGCGCGCGGAAGAGGCCTCCGGCAGTGGCGCGGACCGTGCCCTGCGCGTCGTCGACTGCGCCTATGCACCGCTGCGCCTGGCGCCGGCGGGCGCGGGACGGCACGGGCCTGCGCTGCCGGTGAACGCCTGGCAGCTCTGGACGCCGAACAAGGCCCTCGGCCTCACGGGCGTGCGCGGCGCCTATGCGATCGCGCCGGAGCATGCGCGGCCGGCGGACATCGCCGCACTGCGGTCGCTGGCGCCTTCCTGGCCCGTCGGGGCGCACGGGGTGGCGATGCTGGCGGCCTGGGTCGATCCGGCCGTGCAGGACTGGCTCGCCGGGTCGCTGGCGACGCTGCGCGGATGGAAGGCACACCTGCGGGAGGCGTGCGAGGCCATGGCCTGGGCGGTGCATCCGGGGAGCCAGGCCAACTACCTGGTCGCGCGTCCGCCCGTGGCCCACCTGGCGCAGCGCCTGCGGGATCTGCGGGCGCAGGGCATCAAGCTGCGCGACTGCGCGTCCTTCGGCTTGCCCGGCCGCGTGCGCCTGGGCGTGCTGCCGCCGGCCTCGGTGGCGGCCCTGCAAAGTGCCTGGAAAGCCTGAGAGCATCGTGTTCCGCCGGCGCCTGCGGGATGCAAGGTGCGCCACGGGTCGCTACCATGCCGCCTTGCCGCATCCTGCGGACCCTGTTCCCTTTCTACGGAGCCCTGCCGTGCGATCCATCACCGTGAGCCGCTACGTGACGCCGCTGCGCGAAGGCGGCTCGATGCCAGCCGTCGTCGAAGGCGATGACCTGGGCGTCTACGTCCTCAAGTTCCGCGGCGCCGGGCAGGGCGTGCGCGCCCTGCTGGCCGAGATCATCGCCGGCGGCATCGCGCGGGCGCTGGACCTGCCCGTGCCCGAAATCGTCCTCGCGCACCTCGATCCCGCGCTTGCGCAGACCGAGCCCGATCCCGAGATCCAGGACCTGGTCCGCGCGAGCGCCGGCCTCAACGTGGCGCTCGACTACCTCTCGGGCGCCGTCAACTTCGACCCCGCGGTGGACCGCGTCACGCCCGATTTCGCGTCGCGCCTCGTGTGGTTCGACGCACTGGTGGGCAACGTGGACCGCACCGCGCGCAACACCAACCTGCTGATGTGGCACCGCAACCCCTGGCTCATCGACCACGGGGCCGCGCTCACCTTCCATCACGCCTGGGGAGGCGCCGTCGCCCAGCCCGCCAAACCCTTCGCTCCGATCGCCGACCACGTGCTGCTGCCGCAGGCCACGCTGCTCGCCGAGGTGGACGCGGGCCTGGCGCAGCGCCTCACCCCGCAATGCCTGCAGGCGGTGCTGGCCGACGTGCCCGATGAGTTCCTCGCCCTGGCCGGCGCGGAGCACGCGGACGGCCCCCTGGCCGCACCGGCGTCGCACCGCCAGGCCTACGTGGATTATTTCCTCGCGCGGCTCGCGGGCCGCCCGGCCTGGCTGCAGGGAGCAATCGATGCACGCGGCTGACGTCTACGACTACGCCATCGTGCGCGTGGTGCCGCGCGTGGAGCGCGAGGAGTTCATCAACGCCGGCGTGATCCTGTCGTGCCAGCGCACCGGCTTCCTGCAGGCGGCCATGGCGCTGGACACGGGACGCCTGCTCGCCCTTGATCCCGATGCGGACGTGGAGACGGTGCACCGCCACCTCGGCGCCATCGTGGCCCTCTGCGCGGGCGATCCGGGCTGCGGGCCGATCGCCGCGCTGCCGTACCGGGCCCGCTTCCACTGGCTGACGGCGCGGCGCAGCGCCATCATCCAGACCTCGCCCGTCCACACGGGCCGCTGCACCGATGCGGCGGCTGCGCTGGAGCACATCATGGACCGCATGGTCCGGCGCTGAGCGGGCGGCCGACCGGAGCGTGGGGTTCGCCTGCCGGCCCTTCCATGCGCGGCAGCGACGGCCGCGCGCAGGGGCGGTGCGGGCCGGGGGAGGTCGGGATGCGGGATGCCGGCTGACATGCGGACGGCGCCCCAGGCGGGGCGTCCGCCCCCGGGCGGGGCGAAAGAATCGGAGGCCGAATCCTCCGTTCATTCCCCGCAAGGAACCCTATGGCCTCATCTTCCACCTCCTCCACCCCTTCCACCCCCTCCACGCCATCGCAGCGCTTCGCCGGCAAGGTCGTCATCGTCACCGGCGCGGGCTCCGGCATCGGCGCGGCCACGGCACGCCGCTTCTCGCAGGAAGGCGCCATGGTCGCGATCGCCGACCTGAGCGACGAGAAGCTCGCCGCCACCCGGGCCGATCTGCCGTCCGAGCGCACGCTCGTGCAGCCCGCCGACGTCTCGCTGTTCGACGAAGTGCAGGCCCTGGTCGACGCCACGGTCGAGCGCTTCGGCCGGCTCGACGTGATCGTCAACAACGCCGGCATCGCCGTGCAGGGCAAGGTCACGGAAGCGAGTCTGGAAGACTGGCACCGCATCCTCGCCACCAACGTCTCGGGCGTCTTCCATGGCGCACGCGCCGCCATGCCGCACCTGCAGAAGTCCAGGGGCTGCATCGTCAACACCTCGTCCGTCTCGGGCCTGGGCGGCGACTGGGACATGAGCTTCTACAACACCTCCAAGGGCGCGGTCTCGAACCTGACGCGCGCGCTCGCGCTCGACCATGGCAAGGACGGTGTGCGCGTGAACGCGGTGGCGCCCAGCCTCACTTTCACCGGCATGACGGAAGACATCAAGGGCAACCCCGAACTGCTCGCCAAGTTCGCCGAACGCATCCCGCTGGGCCGCGGTGCCGAGCCCGAGGAGATCGCCTCCGTGATCGCCTTCCTGGCGAGCGAAGACGCGGGCTTCGTCACCGGCGTGGTGCTGCCGGTGGACGGGGGCGTGTCGGCATCGAACGGGCAGCCGCCGCAGGGCTGAGCCGCCGCCGCGTCGGGCGGCCCGGGGCCGGGCGGCAATGCGCAGCGGTCCGAAGTCGGTTGCGGCACCGCAGGGCAGGGCACCGCAGGGCAGGGGACAATAGGCACCCAGCGCCAGCCGTGCGGTCCCTCCGCCCGGACGCGTGCCTGCCCTCCTTACCGCCGTGCCGTGATTCCCACCTCCCATCCCTCCCCGAGCGCGTCCCGCGGGCGTGCCCGCGCCCCGCGGGCCGCGCACCGCTCCTCTCCACGCCAGCGGCCTGCACGCCTCCCTCGGAGAGCCGCATGACGGCCCGCTGCATCATGGTCCTCGGCACCTCCAGCGGCGCCGGCAAGAGCTGGCTCGCCACGGCCCTGTGCCGCTGGTTCAGCGACCAGGGGCTGCGCGTCGCGCCGTTCAAGGCGCAGAACATGAGCAACAACGCGCGCGTGGTGGCGGCGCCCGGCGGCGGCCTGGGCGAGATCGGCAGCGCGCAGTACTTCCAGGCCCTGGCCGCGCGCACGGAGCCCGAGGTGCGCATGAACCCGCTGCTGCTCAAGCCCGAAGCGGACACGCGCAGCCAGGTGGTGCTGATGGGGCAGGTGAGCCAGGAGCTCACGCGCATGCCCTGGCGCGGCCGCAGCGCGCACGTCTGGCCGCACGTGGCCGCCGCGCTCGACGCGCTGCGGGCCGAGAACGACGTGGTGGTGATCGAAGGCGCGGGCTCGCCGGCCGAGATCAATCTGCATGCGAGCGACATCGTCAACATGCGCGTGGCGCGGCATGCCGGCGCGCACTGCCTGCTGGTGACCGACATCGACCGCGGCGGCGCGTTCGCGCACCTCTACGGCACCTGGGCGCTGCTGCCCGAGGCCGAGCGCGCCCTGATCCAGGGCTTCGTGCTCAACAAGTTCCGCGGCGACGCCGCACTGCTCGCGCCCGCGCCCGAGATGCTGCGCGAGCGCACCGGAGTGCGCACCGTGGCCACCATTCCCATGCAGTGGCGCCACGGCCTGCCGGAGGAAGACGGTGTCTTCGACGACGCGGGCCACGTGCGCTCGGGAGCGGGCGGGGCGGTGCACACCACGGTGGCGGTCGTCGCCTATCCGCGCATCAGCAACCTCGACGAATTCCAGCCGCTCAAGAGCGTTCCGGGCCTGCGCCTCGTCTGGGCGCGCAGCCCCGCCGAAGTGGCCGCGGCCGACTGGATCGTGCTGCCCGGCTCCAAGGCCACGGCCGCCGACCTCGCCTGGCTGCGCGCCCAGGGTCTGGACGCCGCCATCGCCGCCCACGCCGCGCGCGGAGGCCGCGTGCTCGGCATCTGCGGCGGCCTGCAGATGCTCGGCGAGGCGCTGATCGACACATACGGGGTGGACGGCAACGCGCCCGGCCTCGGCCTGCTGCCGCTGGTCACCGCCTTCGATCCCGCCAAGACCGTGCGCCGCACGCGCACCGCTTTCGGCACGCTGCAGGGCGCCTGGAGCGCGCTTTCGGACACCGCAGTGCAGGGCTACGAGATCCACCACGGCCGCACCGCCCAGCACCCGGCCATGGCGGCCGCCGGCGACGTGGCGCACGAGGCGATTCCCGGCCTGGCATGGCAGAACGCGCGCGGCAACGTGCTGGGCCTGTACCTGCACGGCCTGTTCGAGGACGCGGACGCCCTGCGTGCGCTCTTCGGCGCGGACGTGCCCACGCTGGACGCCGTGTTCGACCGCCTCGCGCGCGGCGTGGACGACTGGTTCGATCCCGCCTGGCGCGCCCTGCAGCGCGCAGGCAGATGACGACAACGGCGCCGTGCGCAGCCACGGTGCGTTTCCTGCAATCCGAAAGTTTTCCATGACCCCGAACACCAAAGCTCCGGCTGGCACCTCCACCACCGGCCCCGGCACCGCCGACGCCCGCGCGGATGACCAGGCCCTGGCCGCGCGCCTGCAGCACCGCATCGACCACAAGACCAAGCCGCTCGGTGCGCTGGGCCGGCTCGAATCCCTGGCCGTGCGCATCGGCCGCATCCTCGGCACCGAATCGCCGGAGCTGCGCGATCCGCAGATGCTGGTCTGCGCGGCGGACCATGGCATCGCCGCGCGCGGCGTCTCCGCCTATCCGAGCGAGGTCACCGCGCAGATGGTGGAGAACTTCCTCGCGGGCGGCGCGGCCGTGAGCGTGCTCGCGCGCCAGCACGGCCTGGCGCTCACCGTGGCCGACTGCGGGGTGGCGGCGCCCGTGCCTGCGCGCGAGAACGCGCCAGGGCAGCCTCGCCTGCTGAGCCACTGCCGCGTGGCCGCGGGCACCGCCGATGCGTCGGTGGGGCCGGCGATGAAGGCGGCGCAATGCGCGCAAGCCCTCGACAACGGCCGCTCCATCCTGAGGTCGCTGCCGGGCAATGCGCTGCTGCTGGGCGAGATGGGCATCGGCAACACCTCGGTCGCCAGCCTGCTGCTCGCGCGGCTCTGCGGGGTCGCGCTGGAGGACTGCACCGGCGCGGGAACGGGACTGGACGCCGACGGCATCGCGCGCAAGCGGGCCGTGCTGCGGCAGGCGCTGGAGGCCAATGCCGAAGCCACCGCCCCGTTCGATGCCCTGGCGGCCCTGGGCGGCCTGGAGGTGGCGACGCTCGCCGGCGCGGTGCTGCAGGCGGCTGCCGAGCGCCGCGTGGTCGTGGTGGACGGCTTCATCACCAGCGCCGCCGTCCTGGTCGCCAGCCGCATGGAGCCTGCGGTGCTGGAGTGCTGCGTGTTCTCGCACCGCTCCGGCGAACCGGGCCATGCGCACCTGCTTGCGGCGCTGGGCGCGGAGCCTCTGCTCGACCTGGGCCTGCGCCTGGGCGAGGGCTCCGGCGCCGCGCTCGCCTGGCCGCTGCTCGTGTCCGCCTGCGCGATCCTGCGCGAGATGGCGAGCTTCGAGCAGGCGGGGGTGTCGCGGCAGCGCGATTGACGGGAAACTCCGCTACCGGCGATCCTCAATGATCGTGGTGCAGATAGCTCGCCTGCCGCGGCAGCCGCAAGCTCACCAGGAACGCCACCACCATCATCGCCGTCACGTACCAGAAGAACGCCGACTCGTGGCCCAGCGTCTTCAGGCCGAGCGCGACGTATTCGGCCGAGCCGCCGAAGATCGCGTTCGCCACCGCGTAGGCCAGGCCCACGCCGAGCGCGCGCACCTCGGGCGGGAACATCTCCGCCTTCACGATGCCGCTGATCGAGGTGTAGAAGCTCACGATCGCCAGGGCCACCACGATCAGCGCGAAAGCCGCCACGGGGTTCGTCACGTGCTGCAGCGCCGTGAGGATCGGCACCGTGCCGACGGCGCCCAGCGCACCGAACAGCAGCATGTTGTTGCGCCGGCCGATGCGGTCCGACAGCGCACCGAACAGCGGCTGCATGCACATGTAGCAGAACAGCGCGCCGGTCATCACGTAGCTGGTCGTCTTGATCGGCAGGCCCACCGTGTTCACGAGGTACTTCTGCATGTAGGTCGTGAAGGTGTAGAAAATCAGCGAGCCGCCGGCCGTGTAGCCCAGCACCGTGAAGAATGCGGCCTTGTGGTGGCGGAACAGTCCGGCGATCGAGCCGGCGTCTTCCTTCTTCTTGTCCGCATCGCTCTGCGTCTCGTGCAGCGTGCGGCGCAGCATCAGCGCCACCACCGCGGAGATCGCGCCGATCACGAACGGAATGCGCCAGCCCCAGGCCTTCAGCTCCGCGTCGGAGAGCAGCGTCTCCAGGATCACGATCACCAGCACGGCGAGCAACTGCCCGCCGATCAGCGTCACGTACTGGAACGACGAGAAGAACCCGCGCTGGCCGCGCAGCGCCACCTCGCTCATGTAGGTGGCGGTGGTGCCGTATTCACCGCCCACCGAGAGGCCCTGGAACAGCCGGCACACCAGCAGCAGGAAGGGCGCCCAGGCGCCGATCGCCGCGTACGTGGGCAGGCAGGCGATGACGAGCGAGCCGGCGCACATCATCGTGACCGAGATCAGCATCGAGGTCTTGCGGCCGTAGCGGTCCGCGATGCGGCCGAACAGCCAGCCGCCGATGGGGCGCATCAGGAAGCCCGCGGCGAACACGCCCGCCGTGTTCAGCAGCTGCGCCGTGGGATCGGATTTCGGGAAGAACGCCGGCGCGAAATACAGCGCCGCGAACGCATACACGTAGAAGTCGAACCATTCGACGAGGTTGCCCGAGGAAGCCGCCATGATCGAGAAGACGCGGTGGCGCTTCTCCTCGGCGGTATAGGGGCGGGGCGCGGGATGCTGCGCATCGGCCGCTGCGGGGGAGTTCGTGCTCATTGCTGGATGCCTTTCCGGCCGCGCGCGCCGCAGGGCCGGCGCGCGGAATATGTGGTGTAGTTTCTGGCCGGCTCGGATTGTCCGGCCGCCTGGCTGCGCGTTGATGTCAGTCAATCGCGCAAAAAACCCAGGGCCCTGGCAGGGCGCGTCGCTGCCCGGTGGGTGGCGCGATGCACCCATGCCGCTGGCGTGCAGGGGGTGGTGGCGGCCTACACCGCTTCGGCTCCCGCGGCCGGCTCCGGGAACCCCTGCGGCCGAGTAGGCTCCATCACACAGGCGGGCCGTTCGTGCAACAGGGCGTTTTCCTCGGGCGGCCCCGTCTTCTGCCATCCCGTCCACCTCCGTCACCGACAAAGGATCTTCCGCATGCAGCCTGATCAGACCCGCGCCGTCATGACCCTGGCCCTCATGGCCGCCTTCGCCGATGGGCAAAAAGACGACCGCGAACGCGACCACCTCCGCGACCTCGCCCAGTCGCTGGGATCGTCCGCCGGTGGCGCCGACCTCATGAAGACCTACCAGGACGTGCTGCTGGGCCGTGCACGCCTGGAGGACGCCGCCGCCGCGCTCGACACGCCCGGCCTGCGCCAGCTGGCCTTCGAGATGGCCGTGGGCGTGTGCGATGCCGACGGCGTCTGCAACGAGCGCGAGAAGGCCTTCCTGGAGCAGTTGCGCGCCGCGCTCGGCATCGCGCCATCCGAGGCCAGTGCGGTCACCGAACAGGCCGATGCCCTGGCGAATGCGCCCGTGCGGGCCCACCCCGTGGAAGGCGAGGACGTGCCCCCGGCCGCGCTGGCCGTGGCCGCCGCGCCGCTGGCCGCTGGTGCAGCAGCCGCCGCAGCCGCGCAAGGCACGGCGCCCGGCCCACGCGCCGCTTCCGTGAGCGACGCCGAGATCGATTCCATGGTGCTCAACGCCGCCATCCTGAACGGCGCGCTCGAGCTGCTGCCGCAATCCCTGGCCTCCATGGCCATCATCCCGCTGCAGACGCGGCTGGTGTACCGCATCGGCAAGGTCTACGGCTACGAGCTGGACAAGGGCCACATCGCCGACTTCCTCGCCACGGTGGGCGTGGGCCTCACCTCGCAGTACGTCGAGCAGTTCGGCCGCAAGCTGGTCGGCGGCCTGCTGGGCAAGGTGATGGGCGGCCTGGGCCGCGCCGTGGGCAGCGCCGCCACCGGCTCCGCGTTCTCCTTCGCCACCACGTACGCACTCGGCAAGGTCGCGCAGCGCTACTACGCGGGCGGCCGCACGCTGGGCACCGACGCGCTCAAGTCCGCCTTCACCCGCACCGCCGAAGAGGCCAAGGGGCTGCAGCAGCGCTATGCGCCGCAGATCCAGGAACGGGCGCGGGGGCTGGACGTGGGCAAGCTCCTGAAGGAGTTGCGGGCCTGACGCTACCATTCGCCGGAGCGCTTGACGTCCCTGCAGCCGGATCGCTGCAGGGACGGGCGCTGCGACCCGCGCGCCCAAGGGCGCGACCCCGATGGTGGAATGGGTAGACACGCTGATCCAAGTTTCAACCCACGCGTCCTTGTGAACGCGACGTTCTGGCAATAGCATACGCGCCCTGGCGGGGTGCGACCCGATGTAGGCCGTATCAATTGCCGCGGTGTCCATGTTCCAATCCACGCGCTCTCGATGAGCACGACTTGCAGATCCTGCCTCGTTCAACCTATGCGCGCCTGTGTGGAACACGAGGTGATCGTCTCGAAGTTTTCCGGCTGGTTCTCGCAGTTTCAACCCACGCGCCCACGCGGAGCGCGACCGACCATCCGCAGGCGCGCGTCCTGGCGTGCCGATGTTTCAACCCACGCGCCCACGCGGAGCGCGACTGTACGCGGAAGTGGTCCGTCATGCTGCTGCTTTCAGTTTCAACCCACGCGCCCACGCGGAGCGCGACGCCCCGAGCTGGGGCGGATTTCAAAACACGTTTGGTTTCAACCCACGCGCCCACGCGGAGCGCGACGTGCTGGTGCGGGTGCTGCCGACGGCCACCGGCAAGTTTCAACCCACGCGCCCACGCGGAGCGCGACTCGCGTAGAACGCCCGCAGCTTCAGGAGGTCAGGTTTCAACCCACGCGCCCACGCGGAGCGCGACCTGACGGCGGCCGGCGCCGGTGCCATCGCGTTCCTGTTTCAACCCACGCGCCCACGCGGAGCGCGACCAAAGCGAGCAGGTCGGCCTTCTTGGCCTTCGGGTCGTTTCAACCCACGCGCCCACGCGGAGCGCGACACTCGACGCCGGCCTGCAGCATCTGCGGCCCGGCGTTTCAACCCACGCGCCCACGCGGAGCGCGACGCATCGAGCGCGCCACGGTCGCCATGCAGGCCGGCGAGTTTCAACCCACGCGCCCACGCGGAGCGCGACTCCATGATCTCCGCCACGATGGCGATGCAGTTCGCGTTTCAACCCACGCGCCCACGCGGAGCGCGACTCCGAAGAAACATGCCGTGCCGGAACATCGTGTCGTTTCAACCCACGCGCCCACGCGGAGCGCGACCTGCGCCTTGGCTCCGAAAACAGCTCGAGGACGGCGTTTCAACCCACGCGCCCACGCGGAGCGCGACAGTCGCAGATCGACCCGTCCAAGGCCGTGGTGCTGGCGTTTCAACCCACGCGCCCACGCGGAGCGCGACCGGGGCTGCAGCGGCCGACGATGCCACGGGCGAGGTTTCAACCCACGCGCCCACGCGGAGCGCGACGGCTCCCGCGGCATCGTTCGGGTTGCCGGTGCCGTTTCAACCCACGCGCCCACGCGGAGCGCGACACGATTTCGATCCCTTCGCGCACGTGCAGGTCGTTGTTTCAACCCACGCGCCCACGCGGAGCGCGACGGCAGCAACTGGATGATCGACGCGCAAGGTCTCGTTTCAACCCACGCGCCCACGCGGAGCGCGACGTGCCGGTGGAGCAGCAGCACCTGGTGCCGGACCCGTTTCAACCCACGCGCCCACGCGGAGCGCGACGCCGCTACCTCGTCGCATACACCCCAAGGGCAAAGGTTTCAACCCACGCGCCCACGCGGAGCGCGACCAAGGCCAACCCCAAGGCGACGGAGAGTTCGACAGTTTCAACCCACGCGCCCACGCGGAGCGCGACGGGCGTGGACTTCGTGCTGATCACGCAAAGCGTGATGTTTCAACCCACGCGCCCACGCGGAGCGCGACGCGGTTCGGCCGTATGCCATTCGCGGGGGTCATGGTTTTTCAACCCACGCGCCCACGCGGAGCGCGACACCATCTGGTCTTTCGCCGCCGTGATCGCCATGGTGTTTCAACCCACGCGCCCACGCGGAGCGCGACCTGGATGGCGTATCGCGCCATCAATGCCCGCATGTTTCAACCCACGCGCCCACGCGGAGCGCGACCTTGATCTTCATTGGTCGAAGCCTGTTCATGGGGGTTTCAACCCACGCGCCCACGCGGAGCGCGACTTGGCCGGCTTCCTGGCCTGTCCAAGATCCTGTGTTGTTTCAACCCACGCGCCCACGCGGAGCGCGACCATCGCGGTCGCGGCCATCAAGTTCCTGCGCTCCGCGTTTCAACCCACGCGCCCACGCGGAGCGCGACCTTCACGGTGTCCAAACCGCTGTTCTGTGTCGTGTTTCAACCCCCGCGCCCACGCGGAGCGCGACCGTGGCCCTGTGCATGGTGTGCGGGACGGTATTGGCGTTTCAACCCACGCGCCCACGCGGAGCGCGACGGTCAGCTCTGCGGCAAAACCGAACTGGCAGAACGTGTTTCAACCCACGCGCCCACGCGGAGCGCGACGTCACGGTCCACAATGAAGAGCAGGTAGACCGCCGTGTTTCAACCCACGCGCCCACGCGGAGCGCGACGAGCCGGCCATCCCCTTGACGCCCACGTTCCAGGCGTTTCAACCCACGCGCCCACGCGGAGCGCGACCACCCACGGCACCGACCATCGACGGCCTGCTGGCGTTTCAACCCACGCGCCCACGCGGAGCGCGACAGGTGAAGCGTCCTGGCCTTCAGTGCAGCAGATGCCTGTTTCAACCCACGCGCCCACGCGGAGCGCGACGGGCGGCGTCGATGGCTACGTCCAGTTTTTCGGCCGTTTCAACCCACGCGCCCACGCGGAGCGCGACTTGGCACCATTGGCTCGCGGCGGCCACATCTTCTGGTTTCAACCCACGCGCCCACGCGGAGCGCGACCCAAGGCCAACCCCAAGGCGACGGAGAGTTCCACAGTTTCAACCCACGCGCCCACGCGGAGCGCGACAGCCTGGAGCCGTCATCGTCGTGGACGAGTTCCAGTTTCAACCCACGCGCCCACGCGGAGCGCGACGTGCCGTCCTGCTGGTTGACGCCCGTCAGCTCGCAGTTTCAACCCACGCGCCCACGCGGAGCGCGACTGGTACGCCCCCACCCAGCCTGCAGGTGTCTCGATGTTTCAACCCACGCGCCCACGCGGAGCGCGACGGCATCTTTATAACGCCCCGTCTCCTCAACCATTTTTCGCGCATTTCCGCGAACCTCGGGCCGCTGCTGAAGAAAAATCCCGCCGCGATCCTCGCGCGGAAGAAAACCTTTCCTTCTCAACCACTTGCACCCGCGCGAACCCTGGAGCGCCGCGCCGA
Organism: Acidovorax sp. PRC11; assembly: GCF_031844105.1. Lineage (NCBI taxonomy): Bacteria > Pseudomonadati > Pseudomonadota > Betaproteobacteria > Burkholderiales > Comamonadaceae > Acidovorax > Acidovorax sp. PRC11. The sequence continues at coordinate 26,602 of NZ_JAUZUQ010000007.1, forward strand.
TCACTGGCGGTTCGCGGCGGGGACGCCAACGAGCGCGACCAATCGCCCTCAGGGCCCCGGCGTCTTCGGCTCGTAATCGCACCACGGCCGCACCACGCATTCCCAGCAGCGCGGCCTGCGTGCCTGGCAGACGTAGCGGCCGAGCAGGATGAGCCAGTGGTGCGAGTCCACCGCGTATTCGGCGGGCACGCGTTGCAGCAATTGCATCTCCACGGCCAGCGGATTCTTGCCGGGCGCGAGGCCGGTGCGATTGCTCACGCGGAAGATGTGCGTGTCTACCGCCATGGTGGGCTGGCCGAAGGCCACGTTCAGCACCACGTTGGCGGTCTTGCGGCCCACGCCGGGCAGGGCTTCGAGTTCTTCGCGCGTGCGGGGCACGGTGCCGCCGTGGCGCTCCACCAGGATGCGGCAGGTCTCCAGCAGGTGGCGGGCCTTGCTGCGGTAGAGGCCGATGGTCTTGATGTAGCCCTCCAGCCCCTCCAGCCCCAGGTCGAGGATCGCCTGCGGCGTGCCGGCCACAGGGAACAGTTTGCGGGTGGCCTTGTTCACGCCCACGTCCGTGGCCTGGGCCGAGAGCAGCACGGCGGCCAGCAGCTCGAAGACGCTGGTGTACTCCAGCTCGGTGTTGGGTTGCGGGTTGGCGGCCTTCAGCGCGGCGAAGAAGGGTTCGATCTGCGCGGTTTTCATGGTGGGTTGGGGCAGGGCGGGACAGGGTTGCCGCAGGCTCTCGGAGTATGGGCTCCCGCCCATTGTCGTGCAGCGCATGCGGCGTGCGCATCGCAGCGGCACGCCCGGACCCGCCGGCCTGGTCCGCACTGCATGAAACCTGCATGCCAGTTGGCGACAATGGGGGATTCTTCGCCAACCCCCGTGACCCAAGCCATGCAATTCGCCGACCGTCTGAACAACGTAGAAACCTCCGCCATCCGCGAGCTGTTCAAGCTGCTGGGCAAGCCCGGCATCATCAGCTTCGCGGGCGGCTTCCCCGACAGCGCGATGTTCGACGTGGACGGCATCCGCGAGGCGTCGCAGCAGGTGCTGTCGCAGGAGCCGGGCGCGGCGCTGCAGTACGGCGCCACCGAGGGCTACAACCCGCTGCGCGAGCAGCTGTCGGCCTTCATGGCTGCCAAGGGCGCGCAGGGCGTGCGGCCCGAGGACCTGATCGTCACCACCGGCAGCCAGCAGGCGCTGGACCTGCTCGGCAAGACCCTCATCAGTCCCGGCGACAAGGTGATCGTGGAAGGCCCGACGTTCCTCGCCACCATCCAGTGCTTCCGCCTCTACGGTGCCGAGCTGGTGAGTGCGCCCGTGGACGGGAACGGCGTGGATGCCGACGCGCTCGAGCTGCTCATCGTGGAGCACCGCCCCAAGTTCGTCTACCTGATTCCCACGTTCGGCAACCCGAGCGGCGCGCTGCTGTCGCTGGAGCGCCGCCGCAAGATCCTGGAGCTGGCCGTGCGCCACCAGGTGCTGATCGTCGAGGACGACCCCTATGGCGACCTGTATTTCGGCGAGGCACCGCCGCCCAGCCTGCTGGCGCTGTCGGCCACGGTGCCGGGCAGCCGCGAGCTGCTCGCGCACTGCGGCAGCCTCAGCAAGGTGCTGAGTCCGGGCCTGCGGGTGGGCTGGCTGATCGCGCCGGCCGAGCTGCTCGCCAAGGCCACGATGTGCAAGCAGTTCAGCGATGCGCACACCAGCACCTTCGCGCAGGCCACGGCGGCGCAGTACCTGCGGTCCGGCCGCATGCCGGCCACGCTGGCGAAGGTGCGCGCGGTGTATGCCGAACGCGCGCAGGCGATGGGCGATGCGCTGCGCCGCGAGCTGGGCGACGCGATCGATTTCGTGCAGCCGCAGGGCGGACTGTTCGTGTGGGCGCGGCTCACGGGGGCGGGCGGCGCGGTGGCCGACGGCAACGTGCTGGCCAAGCTGGCGATCGACCAGGGCGTGGCCTTCGTGCCGGGCACGCCGTTCTTCTGCGCGAACCCCGACCATGCCACGCTGCGCCTGTCGTTCGCGACGGCCGACGTGGACAAGATCCGCGACGGCGTGGCGCGCCTCGGCCAGGCGCTGCGCGGCTGAGGTGGGCATGCCGGACACCGACCGCACCGCCTCCGCGCGCATCGACGAGCTGGAGATCAAGGCCAGCTACGCCGAAGACCTGCTCGACCAGCTCAACATGACCGTGTACCGGCAGCAGCAGCAGATCGAGGCGCTGCAGCAGGCTTTGGTCGCGCTGCGGCAGCAGCTGCCCGAGGCGGGCGGGGCGGGCCCGGCGCTGAACCTGCGCAACGAGCTTCCGCCGCACTACTGACCTGACCGGGCCGCCCTGCGCGGCATCCTCCACCGACTGAAAGAACCGTGCCATGCCCATGACCTACCGCCGCCTCGGCCGCAGCAACCTGCAAGTCTCCGCCCTGTGCCTGGGCACCATGATGTTCGGCGACCAGACCGGCCGCGACGAGGCCGCAGCCATCGTGGCCGACGCGCGCGAGCACGGCGTCAACTTCATCGACACGGCCGACGTGTACACCCGGGGAGCTTCCGAGTCGATGCTGGGCGAACTGCTGGCGGGCCAGCGGCACGACTGGGTGCTGGCGACCAAGCTCGGCAACCGCATGGGCGACGACCCGAACCAGTCGCAGTACTCGCGCACCTGGATGCTGCGCGAGGTGGAGGCGAGCCTCGCGCGGTTGCGCACCGACCACGTCGACATCCTGTACCTGCACCGCGATTTCCCGGGCATGGACCTGGAAGAGCCGCTCTTCGCGCTCGACGCGCTGCTGCGCGCGGGCAAGATCCGGTACTGGGGCGTGTCCAATTTCCGCGGCTGGCGCATCGCGGAGCTGGTGCACGGCGCGGCACGCATCGGCATGCCCGGCCCGGTGGTCTGCCAGCCCTACTACAACCTGCTCAACCGCATGCCCGAGGTCGAGATCCTGCCGGTGTGCGCGCACCATGGCATCGGCGTGGTGCCCTACAGCCCGATCGCGCGCGGCGTGCTGACGGGCAAGTACCTGCCGGGCCAGACCCCGACGGCCGATACGCGCGCCGGCCGCGGCGACAAGCGCATCGCCGAGACCGAGTTCCGCGAAGAGTCGTTGCAGATCGCGCAGCGCCTGCAGGCGCACCTGCAGGGCCGCGAGACGACGCTCGCGCAGTTCGCCACGGCCTGGGTGCTGCGCCACCATGCGGTGTCCTCCGTGATCGCCGGGCCGCGCACGCTGCGGCAGTGGCAGGATTACCTGCCCGCGCTGGAGTGCCAGCCCACCGCCGAAGACGAAGCGTTCGTCGACGCGCTGGTCCCGCCGGGGCATCCCTCCACGCCCGGGTACACCGACCCGGCGCATCCGCCCGCACCGCGGCTGCGCGCCGCGGGCGGCTGAACTCCGGCGCCCAGGCACGGCGCCGCCGGCCCGGTTCCTGCGCGGGGCTGCGCGTGCGGTGGTTCGCATCGCCGCGCGCGGCTTCGCGCCGCGCATGCAGCCGTTGCTGCCCGGGGCATCATGGGGTGCCATGACACCCCGCCTTTCACCGGCGCGTTCGCCGTCGCCCGCCGCAGCCGCGTCCAGCGTGCGCGAGCGCGGTTTTCCGGACGACCGGCGCACTTCGCCTGCTCTTCCTTCTTCTTCATCTTCTTCCGCGCCGCACGCATCCGTACCACCGCTGGCCGCCAGGTCTGCCACTCCGGGCGCTGTCGGCAGCCCGGTGCGCGCGGTGCTCCCTGCGCCCGGGAGGACTTCCGGCACGGAGCCGCTCCCACCGCCGGCATCGCCCCCGCCGGTGTCGGCGCAGGACCTCATCGCGGACATGTCCGGGCTGTCCGCCGTGCTCCAGGGGCGGCCCTTCCACCGGCCCGCGTCGCAGCAGTACCGGTTCGCCCGGCGCCTCGCGCCCGCCCACCGGGACATGCTGGAACAGGCGCTGTGCGACCGGGTGCGCAACGCGGCACGGAATCTGCAGGAGCGCCGCGCGGCCCTGACCATGTGGATGGCGGTGCAGCAGGCGCGACTGCGCACCTATGACGAGGCGCAGCGCGAGCAGTACGCGCTCGACCGGAGGAATGCGGTGGAACGGGGCCTGTGCATCGTCACGCTGCCGGCGGTGCCGTTCATGCTGTGGTCGCTCCGGCGCAATCACCACCGGTCACCGGTCCGCGTGGAATACGCCACGGCCTTCGACAATTTCATGCGGATGCTGCGCGATCCGCAGGTGCCGCCGGAACTGCGCGAAACCGTGGCGCAACGGCTGGACTACCACCTGCGCCGCGAGGGAACGATCGCCCCGCGGCAGGCGGAACTGCTGAGACGATGGGGTGCGATGGAGCTTGCGGAATCCGGCTACCTGGTGTCCGAGGACCGCGACCTTCCGCCGCACCGCATCGAGGACATGCACGTGCTCCTCCGCCGGAGGCTGCAGACCGCCAGCGGGCCGGAGGCGCCGGCCGGGCGGCTGACCCGCCAGGAACTGCTCGCCGATGCCGTGGCCGCACTGACCGGCACGCATTGGGACGATCTCGATCTGTCGGCGCTGACCTGCAACCGCACGCAGGAGGTACTGGACCATCTGCACGACCTCGGCGACCGCGACAGCCGATCCCATGCGCGGGCCCGGCTGGCGCTGGAGCAGGCGCGCGGCCGCGTGGAGCCGCTCGTCCGGAACCTGCTGGCGCTGGTGGCAGAGGGGGTGCGGTCCGCGCGCACGCTGGAGCGGGCGAGACAGGGGCGGGTCGACCGGGCACGCCGAGCCGTGGAGTGAGGCAGCTCGCAGGTGCCGGTCCGTGCGGCTTCCGCCGCCCGCTATGAAAACCATAGTGGTGAATGCCGCGGTTACCATCGGCGCATGCGAAAAACCTACCTGCTCCACATCGAGGGCAAGAACCGCGATCGGCTCCTGGACGCCGCTCGCCACGACATCCACCGCTACCTGCGCCGCGAGCGCCGCCGTGTGCTGCCCGAAGGCGCGCGCTTCTGGGATTTCGACTGCCGTTTCGGCAGCACGCAGGAGGACGCGCACTCCGTGCAGGTCGATGAGATCACCGGCCTGATCGACGAGGTGGCGCGTTCCGGCGCCGCGCAGTTCTACGTCGAGATCATGGCGAAGCCGGGCGAAGGCATGCCGCCGAAACGGGCGCCGTCGTCCGTGCTGCAACAGGAATTGGACGACGCGGAGGCGACGGGCGGACCGGACCGCGACTGAGACCGCGGGGCGGCATGTGCCAGGGGCTTGCCCGGGCCCGTCAGCTCCCTTTCCGGTTCGCGGGTGCCGTCCTTCCGGCACCGCCATCGCGATCGCCGTTGCCGGACCCGGGCCCTGCGGTGGTCGCCGCGGCCTCTGCGGCTGCAGCAGCAGCCCGCAGCTTGTCCTTCTTGCTCGGGCGCTTGCCCTTGATGCCACCCGTGCCCGGCGGGAGCTTGGCCGGCCGCTGCACCGCACCGGTGGCGCCATCGGCAGGTGCCGCCCCGTCGGCGGGGGCGCCATCCAGCGCGGGCAGCGCCACCTCGAATCCCGCCAGCTGCTCGACGGGCAAGTCCTGCAACCCGTGCCGTTTGGCGATCAGCCGCCAGTGCGGCGCGGCCTCCGGCGTGACGAAGCTCACCGCCGCACCGCTGGCGCCGGCGCGGCCCGTGCGGCCGATGCGGTGCACGTAGTCGGCCGCCGCGCGCGGCAGGTCGTAATTGACCACGGCCGGCAGCCCGGCGATGTCGATGCCGCGCGCCGCGAGGTCGGTGGTCACCACCACCTGCCAGCGCTCGTCCTTGAATTCCTGCAGCACCTGCCGCCGCGCGCCCTGGCTCAGGCCGCCGTGGAAGGGCGAGGCGAAGATGTCTGCCTGGTAGAGCTTCTCGGCCACGTGCTCGGCGGCGTACTGCGTCGCCACGAACACCAGCACCCGCGTCCATCCGGTCTCTTCCTTCAGCAGGTGCTTGAGCAGCTGCGTGCGGCGGTTCCCGGCCACCGCGATCGCGCGCTGGGCGATGTCGGGCGCGGTATCCGGCGCCTGCGGCACCTCGATGCGCAGCGGATCGCGCAGCAGGCCTTCGGCCAGCCCGGCGACCTCCTGCGGGAAGGTCGCGGAGAACAGCAGGTTCTGGCGCCGCGCCGGCAGCAGCGCCAGCACGCGCTGCAGCTCCTCGGCGAAGCCCAGGTCCAGCAGCCGGTCGGCCTCGTCCAGCACCAGGGCCTGCACCTGCGCGAGCGACAGGGCGTTGTGCTCCACCAGGTCCAGCAGCCGGCCCGGCGTGGCGACGACCACGTCGGCGCCGCCGCGCAGCGCCATCATCTGCGGGTTGATCGACACGCCGCCGAAGGCGATCACGGTCTTGAGCGGCGCGCCCGGCAGGTGGCCGGCCAGGTCGCGCAAAACGCCCCCCACCTGCGCGGCCAGCTCGCGCGTGGGCACCAGCACCAGCGCCCGCAGGCGCCGCGGCCCGGGACGGGCGCCGGCCAGTTGCGCCTCCGGCAACAGGCGCTGCAGCAGCGGCAGGCCGAAGGCGGCCGTCTTGCCGGAGCCGGTCTGCGCCTGGCCGAGCACGTCGCGGCCCTCCAGCACGGCGGGCACGGCCTGGGCCTGGATGGGGGTGGGCGTGGCAAAGCCCAGGGCATGTGCGGCGTGGACGAGGGCGGGCGAGAGGCCGAGGGCGGCGAAGGGCATGGCGTGCGGAAGGCGGGAACGGCCGCCGTGCGCGCGATGGGGCGGCGCACGGCTGCGGAAGGAACGAAGGGCGGAGGAGGCGCACACGGTGGCGCCATGCGGCGGATTGTGCGGCACGCGGCCCGGCCCGGGATAATCGCGCCATGCCCCGCCTCTTTTCCGTCCCTGCCACCGATCGCCTCCGCCGGAGCCTGCCATGCGCCTGAGCGATCTGGGAGGCCTCGTCTATTCCACCGAATCCGGCCGCATGTGCCCGACGTGCCGCCAGCCCTTGGCGCAATGCGCCTGCGCGGCGGCGCGTGCCGCGGCCGTGCCCGCGGGCGACGGCATCGTGCGCGTCTCGCGCGAAACCAAGGGCCGCGGCGGCAAGGCGGTGACGGTGGTCAAAGGGGCCGCGCTGCCGGCCGCGGAACTGGTGCAATTGGGCAAGCAGCTCAAGGCCGCGTGCGGCACGGGCGGCACCGTGAAGGACGGCGTGATCGAGGTGCAGGGCGACCATGTGGAGCGCGTGGTGCAGGCCCTGCAGTCGCTCGGCCACCGGGTGAAGCGGGCCGGCGGCTGAACCGGTGGTGCCCATGGACCCGGCCCAGCTCGAACGCCTGTTCACCGTCACGATGCCCTATGGCAAGCACCAGGGCACGGCCATCGCCGACCTGCCCGGCAACTACCTGAACTGGTTCGCGCGCGAAGGCTTTCCGCCGGGCGACATCGGCCGCCTGCTCGCGCTGATGCACGAGATCGACCACAACGGGCTGTCGGACCTGCTGGCGCCGCTGCGCGCCCGTCGGGGCGGGTAGCAGCCCCGGCGGCTGCGGCCCGGCGGCATGTCTCCGCCGGCTCAGTGCGCGTGCGGATCCCCGCTTTCCGCAAAATCCGGCAGGCGCCCGATCATGGCGCGGAACAGATTGCGCGCCACGCCATGCGCCGCCTGCTGCAGTCCCTGCGCCACCTCGGGCGTGAAGAGGCGGCCGGTATGCTCCGTCCACAGCCGCACCCAGGCCGCGAAGTGCGCGGGCGTCACGCCATCGAGGGGCCGGTGGCTCGCCACCACGTTGCCGCGGTAGCTGCGTGCGCCCAGCGCCACCGTGCTCCAGAAATCGACCATGCGGGCCAGGTGCTCCTCCCACCGGCCCTGCAGGGCGGCCTCGAACACCGGGCCCAGCAGCGGGTCGCGGCGCACGTCGGCGTAGAAGCCGTGCACCAGCCGGGTGATGCTGGCGGTGTCGGGCGTGGCGATGGGCGTTGTCGATGTCATGGAGCGGGCAGGGAATGCAAAATGGTCCGGTGCGCGTCAGCGCCGGTCAGCCGCAGGCGCAGCCCGTGGGACCGCAGCCCTGCGCTGCAGTCGCTGCGGGCGCGGCCTCGAACTGCGGAAACAGCACATTGTTCTCCAGATGGATGTGGTCGACCAGGTCGTCGGCCAGTTGCCGGATGCCGGCGTAGAGCGCGCGCCAGGTGTTGCAGGCGCCCTCCGGCGGGGTGGTGTCGTTCGTGAGCGCCATCAGGCGGTCCAGCGCCTCGCCGTGGTCGGTGTGCTCCGTGCGCATCACGCCGATGGGGTGGGATGCCATGGGATGGCCGCCGGTCTTCAGCATCGGGAACAGCACCATCTCTTCCTTGCGCATGTGCGAGAGCAGTTCTTCGTGCATCGTCTCCAGCGCATCGGCCAGCCCCGCCGGCACGGCCGGGTGGTCGCGGTGCACGGCCTCCACGCGGCGCGCCATGCGGATCAGCTCGGGCAGCTGCGCGCGGTGCACCTCGTGGTAGCGCGCGAGGATGTGGTCGATCAGTTCCGACGGCGTGCCGGCGTCGGGCGGGGCGGTGGGGCGCCGCAGCGCCGACAGCTCGCCGAGCAACGCCTGCAGGTCCAGGCCCTTGGCGGCGGCGGCATCGCGCAGCGCCACCTGCCCGCCGCAGCAGAAATCCAGCTTCAGGCGGCGGAACACCGCGGTGGCGCCGGGCAGTTGCACGGCGATCTGGCCGATCTGCTGGGCAGGATCGATCGCGGCCGGGGCAGCGGTGTGGGCAACGGCAGGCAGGCGGGCGTTCATGGCGGGTTCCTTTAAAGATTCATTCGTGATGAATATTTTATGCAATAAGATTCATCCCATGAGACTCTTTCGGATTGATCCAACGCAAACGCCATGCGCCTGACCCAGTGGACCGACTACGCCCTGCGCGTGCTGATGTACTGCGCCGCCAGCGAAGGGCGTGCGCAGCCCGTGACCATCACCGAGATGGCCGAGCAGCACGCCATCTCGCGCAGCCACCTCATGAAGATCGTGCAGGCGCTCGCCGCGCAGGGGTTGCTGGACACCACGCGCGGGCGGGGCGGGGGGCTGCGCCTGCGCGTGCCGGCCGCGGAGATCCGCCTGGGCGACGTCGTGCGCCTCACCGAAAGCGATTTCGACATGGTGGAATGCTTCGATCCGGCCGTGAACCGGTGCCGGCTCACCGGCCATTGCCTGCTGCGGGGCGTGCTCGCGCAGGCCACCCAGAGCTATCTGGCGGTGCTCGACGGCGTGACGCTGGCCGATCTCGTGGCGCGCCCGGCCGCCGCGGGAGCCACGTCGACCGCGCGGCGCCGCGCGCTGGCGGCGGTGCCGGTGCCCGGTTTGCCGGTGCGCGCCCCTGCCGAAGCGCAGCCCTGAACGCGGGTTCTCCGCGCGGCCGCACGGGCGGGTTGCCGCGCAGGTGGGCGGGCGACGGCTTCGCGCATGCGGACCATGCCAGCACCCGCGGCGCGGCAGCGCTGCAACCCTAGGCTGGTGCGTTGCCACCAGCCGGCCCGCCCTGCGCGCAGACTCCGCGGCGCCTTGGACGCATGGCAGCATGCGGCATGCGCTGGCACGCAGCCGCGCTCGCCGCTTCCTCCGTCATCGGCCCTTCTTCCGTATCCTGCAGCCCATGACCGGCCCCGTGACCGGAGGAAGGAAGCGCAGTGAACCCTGAGATCGACGACCTGCTGCCCGGCCGGCTGCTGCGCCGCCCGGGCCCGCCACGGGCGGCCGAAAACTTCCCCGGCGTGCGCATCGAATCCGGGCGCCTTGCCGAAGTGCTCGCGCCCGATGCGCCGCTCTGGGTGCTGCACGAGGGCGCGATCCACGCCGAAGGCCCGGCATGGCAGGCGTCGCACCGGCGCCTGCTGTTCTCCGACGTGCCCAACCGGCGCGTCAACGCCTGGTACGAAGAGGATGGCCGGGTTGAATCGGTGATCGATCCGGCCTGGTTCCCGAACGGCAACGCGGTGGCGGCGGACGGCAGTGTCTACCACTGCGAGCACGGACGCCGCTGCATCAGCCGTTCCGCACCCGATCTGCGTGGCGGGCCGGAGCCGATCGTGACGCACTACGAGGGCCGGCGGCTCAACGCCCCGAACGACGTGGCCATCGCGCCCGACGGATCGGTGTGGTTCACCGATCCGGTCTTCGGCATCGTGATGCCCGCCCAGGGCGCGCTGGCCGAGCCCGAGTTGGCGCACCGCAGCCTCTACCGTTTCGATCCCGCCAGCGGCGCGCTCGCGCGCATGGCCGATTTCGAGCAGCCGAACGGCGTGGCGCTGTCGCCCGATGGGCGCACCGTCTATGTGACCGACACGTCGAGGGCGCTCGGCGAGGCCCCCGGCGGCGTTCCGGGAACCCGGCACCACGTCGAGGCCTTCACGCTGGGCACGGAGGGGGTGCTGCCCGACCGGCGCTTCTTCTGCTCGCCCCCGAAGGGCAACCCCGACGGCCTCGCGGTGGATGCCCGCGGCTGGGTCTGGTGCAGCGCGGCGGACGGGGTGCACGTCTGGTCCGCGGATCAGCAATACCTCGGCTGCATCCCCATCGCGGAAACGGTGTGCAACGTCTGCTTCGGCGGCAGCGGCGGGCGGCGGCTGTTCATCGCGGCCTCCACGCGGTTGCTCGCGATCGATCTGCGCGGGGGCTGAGCACGGGGGGCATCGCAACCATGCCACGTCGTCGTGCAGCGGAGGCGATGCGGCACTGCCGGTCCTCCGGATGCGGCGCGGGTCAGGCAGGGCCTTCCACCACGCCTGCGATCTGGTGAATGTGCCCTTCCGGATCGCGCAGCAGCGCCGGTGCCGTGCCCTGCCAGACGATGCGGGTCGCGGCCACGTCGTTCACCGCCCAGGGCCGGTTCGGCGCGCCCTGCGGATGCCGGTAGTGCAGCAGCTCGACGTGCGGCCCGGGCTGTGGGGGATGCATCGGCACCACGTCCACGCGCACGCCGTCCAGCCCGTCGAGCGCGACCTGCGTCGGCCCCTGGTTGAGCGTGGCGCGGCCCTCCGCCAGGCCGTGGGCACGGTAGAACGCGCGGGACCGCTCCGCATCCGCCACCGCGATCGCGCTGTGGTCGATGCCGAGGAGGCCGCGCCCCCGCCATCCACGGCGCTCGCCGTCGGGAAAGTGGATCAGCTCCAGCGGATGGCCTTCCGGATCGCGGAACTTGACCGCGACGACTCCGCCGGTGGCGGCGGGCAGTTGGACCGGGCCACCGCGGCTGATCGGTGTGGCGCCCGCCGCCCGCGCGCGTTCCCAGGCCGCTCCGATGCCAATGGCAACCAGCGCGAAATGCTGGAAGCAGCGCGATGCGGCGTTCGTGCCCTCCGGGTAAGCGCGTCCGGGCCAGTCGTACTGGTCGATCCACAACGCCGTCGCGCCCAGCCGCATCGCGTACCGCATGCCACCGCGCGCGAGTCCGAGCAGCGCCGTTTCGTCGGCCGCGATGGCCCGGGGGGCTGCGTCCTGCACGAAGCCCAGGGCGGCGTAGAAGCGCGCCAGCGCCGCACCGTCGCGGGCGACCAGGCAGAACGCGGTGATGCGGTCCAGGGTCACCTCAGCCCAGTTCGCATGGACGGCGCACCGGCGCGCGGTGCAGCTGCACCGTCATCAGGCAGCAAGGCTCATCGCCCACGGTGCCGGAGCGGTGGCCCTTCTTGCCATCGACCTCCGCACAGCCCTGGTCGCCGCCGAACGAGAACTCGCCCGGGCCCTGCTCGATGCGGGTGCCGTCCATCGCCTCGATCCACCAGCGGCCCGAGAGCACCACGATCCATTGCGGGGCCGGGTTCTCGTGCCAGTCGCCCACCCAGCCGACGGGCTGCACGGTGAAGACGACGGTCGATTCGCCGCGTTCCATGGCGTTGTTCCACTGCGGATCGGCGGCGCCGACGCGGTGCTGTTCATAGTCGGTGAGCGTACAGGCCTGGAAGCGGCTGACGCCGTCGGCATCGGTGTAGAGGTGCTGGTAGGGCACGGACGGGCGGGGGCCGGGATCGGACATTCAGGGGCTCCGGTAGGGTTGGCTCGATGCAAAAGGCGCGTCGAGGAAGGGCTGCAGGCCGGAACCGTCGGTGCCGGCCACCAGCAGCAGGAAACCGGCGCCCAGCGCCAGGTTCTTGAGGAAGTCCCAGAACAGCCCGCGCGCCTGGCCATCGGGGTTCGGCCAGAAGTCGCCGGGCTTCCAGAACGGCTTGAACAGCACGGCGGTCGCAAAGCAGTAGCCCGCGATCACGCAGGCCGCGGCCCGGTCCGAGATGCCGGTGACCACGCCGATGCTGCACGCCACCTCGATCGCCAGGCCCGCCAGGATCACGGCGCGCGCCAGCCAGCGCGGCCTGAACACCTCCTGCGCCTGCCCCACCGCATGGCCGAAGCCGAGCAGCTTGTCGAGCGCGCTGAACGGCAGGAAGATCAGCACCATCACGCAGCGCACGACGAAGGTCACGGCGATCGCGGCGGTCACAGGCGCCCCTTCAGGATGTCGGCCACGCGCAAGGCGTTCGCGATGATGGTGAGCGTGGGATTCACCGCGCCGATCGAGGGAAAGAAGCTCGCGTCGGTCACGTAGAGGTTGTCCACCTCGTGCGCCCGGCAGTCGAGGTCCAGCACCGAGGTCGCCGGATCGGTGCCGAAGCGGCAGGTGCCGGCCTGGTGCGCGGTGCCGGAGAGCGGTATGTCCTTGCCGAGGTAGAGCGAGCGCTGCACCAGCACCGCGGGCCAGCCGATGGCATCCAGCACCTGCTTGAGCTTGGCCTGCAGGCGCTCGAGGGCCTCGGCGTTGGTCTCGCGCACGTCCAGGTGCACCTTGCCGTCCCGGTAGTACACCCGGTTCTCGGGGATGGGCAGGTCCTCGGTCTGCAGCCAGAAGTCCATCGAGTGCCGTGCCATCTCCTCGAACGGCATCTCCGGCAGATGCTTCATCAGCGCGGGCAGCGGAGCCTCGCCCTTGATCTGGTCCGCATGGCTGGTCGCGCACATCTGGATCAGGCCCAGCGGATGCTCCCAGTCGTCGCTGCCGAAATAGAAGTCGCCGAGCGCGAGCGTCTTCTGGAAGACCGTCTCGTTGACCTCCTTCATCACCGCCATCACGATCGACATCTCGTGGCGCATGTAGTTGCGGCCGACCTGGTCCGAGCCGTTGGCGAGGCCGTTCGGATGCCTTTCGTTCGCCGAGCGCAGCAGCAGCAGGGCGGACGACAGCGCGCCGCAGGCCACCACCACCGTGCCGGCGGTATAGCGCTCCTCGCGGCCGCCGCGCTCCACCACGACTCCCCCCACCCGCCGGCCGCTGGCATCGGTCTCCAGGCGCGAGGCGTAGGCGCCGGTCAGCAGCGTGACGTTGGGGTGGTCGCGCAGCATCGGGTCGATGCACATCACCTGCGCGTCGGCCTTGCCGTTCAGCAGGCAGGGAAAGCCGTCGAAGTACGAGCAACGCATGCAGGTGCTCGTCGGCGTGGCGAAGCCGTCCTCCTTCTGGTCGAGCAGGATGCCGAGCGGCAGGTGGAACGGATGCAGCCCGATGCCCTGCAATTTCTCGCTCAGTTCGGCGATCTTGGGCTCGTGCCGCACGGGCGGAAAGGGGTAGGGCGTGGTGCCCGGATCGAGCGGGTCGTCGCCGCGCAGGCCGTGCACGTGGAACAGCGCCTCGGCCTCGTCGTACCAGGGCGCGAAGTCGGCGTACGGCAGTGGCCACGCCGGGGAGATGCCGCCATGGTGCCGCACTTCGCCGAAATCGCGCTCGCGCAGCCGCAGCAGCGCGGCGCCATAGACCTTGGAGTTGCCGCCCACGCAGTAGTGGAGCTGCGGCGCGAAGCGGTGCCCGTCCCGGTCGATCCAGGATTCGCGCGCCTGGTAGCGGCCTTCCACGAACACCGCCTGCGCGCTCCAGTTGGCTTCCTCGCGCCGCAGGTAGTCGCCGCGCTCCAGGATCAGGATGCGCTTGCCGGTCGGTGCCAGCCGGTGGGCGAGGCTGGCGCCGCCGGGGCCGCTGCCGATGACGATCAGGTCGTAGTGGGACATCAGGCTTTCTTCTTTCATCGCACCGGGCCGGCTGCGGCGGTGGACCGGGGCGTGGGGGGCGCCAGCCTGCGCACGACGCGCTCGAATGGCTGCGTTCATCCTAGCTCAGCCATGGGCGCACGACGTGCCCTCCCGCGCCCGATCCGGGCGGGGCCGGCGTGTTCGCGGCCGAGTCCTACAGGCCGCGTGACGCGCAGCCCAGCGCCCGGTGTGCTGCCTGCCGCGGCCGCGGTCCTGTTGCGGTTCCGTCGCGGTTGCGGCGCCGGCCCGCTACTTCTTCGCCGGCTTGCGCGAGGCGCCCGCGCGCCGCTTGCCGCGGCCCGTGCCCAGCCAGTCCTCGGCGGCCGCCATCACGCACTGCGTGAGCCGCTCGAGCCCCGCCTGCGCCGACCGCGGGTGCGCCCAGTACAGGGCCACGTCCATGCCGGAGCCCGGCAGCATCTCCACCAGCGTGCCGTCGGCGAGCTGCCGCTCGATCAGCACCGTGGGGTGCATGCCCCAGCCGACGCCCATCTCGCAGCTGCGCAGAAAGCCCTGGTTGGACGGCAGGAAGTGCCGCGGCGGATGGCGGCGTGAACCCAGCCCCTGGCGCTGCAGCCACTGGTCCTGCAGGCGGTCCTTGCGGCTGTAGACCATCATCGGGGCCTGCGCCATCGTCTCGGGCGTGACGCCGCCCGTGCCCTTGCCGAAGTAGCGGCGCACGAAGCCCGGGCTGGCCGCGGCCACGTAGTGCATGGAGCCCAGCGGCCAGGTGTTGCAGCCGGCGATCGTGCCCGCGGTGGCCGTGACGGCGGCGATCACGTCGCCCTCGCGCAGCTGCTGCGCGGTGTGCTCCTGGTCGTCGATGCGGACGTCCAGCAATTCGTTGCCGCCGGCCGTGAAGGCGGCCATCGCGTCCATGAACCAGGTGGACAGCGAATCGTCGTTCACCGCCAGCTTGAGCGTGGGCGCGGGCGCGTGCGCGTCCGGCAGCAGGGCCGGGTGGGCCCGCCGCAGCTCGTTCTCCAGCAGCGCCACCTGCTCCAGGTGCAGGCACAGGCGCCGGCCGGCCTCGGTGCCCGTGCAGGGCGTGCCGCGCTGCACCAGCACTTGGCCCGCGCGTTCCTCCAGCTGCTTGACGCGCTGCGAGATGGCCGAGGGCGTGACGTGCAGCCGCCGCGCCGCGCGCTCGAAGCTGCCTTCGCGCACCACGGCCGCCAGGGCCTCCAGTCCGGGGTAGTCCAACATGAAGTTCCGCTTAGAGCGGCTAACACGACCCTTCTGGCGTCGTTGCCGCATCTTGTCGTACTCATCGTACTGACTGCGATACGGCGCCTAGCCAGAACCGCTTCGCTGGATCGTGTTAGCCGCTCTTAATGATGGTTAGGTGATTTAAGTTTACATAACCTGGGGCGCTGCCCAGAATCGGCCGCATGTGGGCACTTCTTTCTTCCTCCTCCCCGTCGGTCTTCGGACTCTCCGGCGGTGCGGCGCCGGGCGCGTGGCTCGCCGGCTTCACGGTCTGCATGTCGCTGATCGTCTCCATCGGCGCGCAGAACGCCTACGTGCTGCGCCAGGCGGTGGCGGGGCGGCACGTGCGGGCCTGCGTGGTGCTGTGCGTGCTGGTGGATGCGGTGCTGATCGGCGCCGGCGTGGCCGGCATGGCGCGCCTGCTGGAGAGCGCACCCGGCCTCGGCCACATGCTCACGCTGGGCGGTGCCGTCTTCCTGCTGGCCTACGGCCTCTTCGCCTGGCACCGCGCCCTGTTCGGCACGGGCGCCGGGCTGCGCACCGAGGGGGAACGCGCGCGCCAGGGGCTGCTGGGCGTGCTCGGCACCCTGGCCGCGATCACGCTGCTCAATCCCCATGTGTACCTCGACACCGTGGTGCTGGTGGGCTCGATCGGCGCGCGGCAGGAAGGCGGGCTCAAGTGGGTGTTCGTGGCCGGTGCCGCCTCGGCCAGCCTGCTGTGGTTCCTGATGCTCGCCTTCGCCGGGCGGCAGCTGCAGGGCGTGTTCGCGAAGCCGATGGCCTGGCGCCTGCTGGACGGGCTCACGGGCGCCATCATGCTGACGCTGTCGTTCTGGCTCTGGCAGGGGCTGGAATGAAAAAAGGCGCCGCGAAAGCGGCGCCCTGGGCAGTCGGAACAGCGCGGGCGATCAGAACGCCGGCGCGATCGCGCCCTGGTACTTGTCCTGGATGAACTTCTTCACCTCGGGCGTGTGCAGCGCCTTCACCAGCTTGGCGATCGACGGATCGTTCGCGCGGTCGGCGCGCGCCGCGATCAGGTTGGCATAGGGCGAATCGCTGCCTTCGATGAAGAGCGCGTCCTTCGTCGGATTCAGCTTGGCCTCGATCGCGTAGTTGGTGTTGATCAGGGCCAGGTCCACGTCCTGCAGCGCGCGGGGCAGCAGGGCGGCCTCCAGTTCGCGGAACTTGAGCTTCTTCGGGTTCTTGGCGATGTCGATGGGCGTGGCCGTGATGTTGGCCGGGTCCTTCAGCGTGACCAGTCCCTGCTTCTGCAGCAGGATCAGCGCGCGGCCCGCGTTCGACGGGTCGTTGGGGATGGCGATGGTGGCGCCGTCCTTCAGTTCGCTCACGGCCTTGATCTTCTTCGAATAGGCGCCGAAGGGCTCCACATGCACCTTGCCGTTCGGCACGGCGACGAGGCTGCTCTTGCGGTCCTTGTTGTAGCTGTCCAGGTAGGGCTGGTGCTGGAAGAAGTTGGCGTCCAGCTGCTTGTCCTCCACGGCCGCGTTGGGCTGGATGTAGTCGCTGAATTCGCGCACCTGCAGGTCCACGCCTTCGGCCTTCAGCCGGGGCTTCACGAAATTCAGGATTTCCGCATGCGGGACGGCGGAGGCGGCCACCTTGAGGACGGCGTCGGCCGCATGCGCGGACACGGCGAGCGCGGCGAGGGCCAGGGCGGAGAGGGCTTTCTTCAACATCGGGAAACGGCTTTCTTTGGTCGGTTCGGACAAAGGACACGAGGTCCGGCGTCGGGGCGGGCTGGATGCTCCGGCACGGGCCGGAGCAGGCAACCCAGAGACACGAAGTCTAGGTAGTTTCCCGCGGGTTCACCACGTTTTTATTGTCATACCCATATAACGCGGAGCCTGCTTATATCAACGCAGCACTTCCAGCAGCCGGTCGAGGCCGCCCTCGTTGATCGCCACCTTGGCCTGGGCGCGCACGGCGGGCTTCGCGTGGAAGGCGACCGACAGCCCGGCCACGCCCATCATGGGCAGGTCGTTGGCGCCGTCGCCCACGGCGATCGCCTGCGACGGATCGATGCCCATGAGCGAGGCCACCTCCAGCAGCGTGCGGCGCTTTTCGGCGCCGTCGCAGATGTCGCCCCAGGGCTGGTCCACCATGCGGCCCGTGAGGTGGCCGTCCGCGATCTCCAGCACGTTGGCGCGGGAGAGGTCGATGCCCAGGCCGGCGCGCACCCGGTCCGAGAAGAAGGTGAAGCCGCCCGAAACCAGCAGCGTGGCGAGGCCGGCCGCCTTGGCGGCGTCGATGAGTTCCTTCGCACCGGGATTGAAGCGCAGCCGCTCGCGAAACACCTGTTCCATGTGCTCCACGCCCACGCCGCGCAGCAGCGCCACGCGCTGGCGCAGGCTTTCCTTGTAGTCGGTGATCAGGCCCTGCATGGCGGCCTCGGTGATCGCGGCCACCTCGGCCTTGCGGCCGGCCGCGTCGGCGATCTCGTCCACGCATTCGATGTTGATGAGCGTGGAATCCATGTCGAAGGCGATCAGCTTGAAGTCCGCGAGGCGCAGGGGCGGCTGGATGCCCTGAACGGTGAGGCCGGGGGCGAATTCGGTGGCGTGGGACATGGGGAACGGCGAAAGGTTCGGTAAGGGGGAAGGGCTCCGGCCGCGCCGGAAAAGCCGGCATCTTAGAGCCTGCCGCAGCGGCCCGGCCACCGCTGGGTGTCCGTCCGGCGCGGGGGCGGCTGGCCGTCACCCGCACGTTGCGCCCCCACGCTGCACCCTGTGCCTTACGGCCCCAAGTACAGCCGGTCCGACCAGGTCGCCAGCCACTCGGGCCGGAAGGCCACGAACACCGCGCAGAGCATGCCGGTGACGACCGCGTCGCCCCAGGCCATGAGCCAGCGGGCGACCATCGTCAGCTCCGGCCCCACGCCGGGCAGCCCGTGCCCGGCCCAGTGCGCGAGGCTGCCGGCGGCGAACATGCACAGCGCCGTGCCCAGAAAGGCGCGGCCCAGCACGTAGACGAACAGGTGCGTGCCCGTCAGCCGCCGCAGCAGCGCACCCAGCAGCAGCGCCAAGGTGGCCGGCACCACGCCCTGCCAGGCCGCCATGCCCACCGCCTCGCTCCAGGAGAGCGTGGGCGAGACCAGCGCGGCGACGGCCGCGACGGCCACGAGCACCGGTACCGCCAGCGGCCAGCCGACCATGAGCACGACCAGGCACGCGCCGGAGAGCTGCAATTGCAGCGGCATGGCGTGCAGCGTGGGCAGGGCCCAGAGCCAGGGCAGGAAGACCAGCGCGGCCAGCAGCGGCGTGAGCAGGGGTGACGCGGCCCGCACGCCGTCCGTTCCGGCGCCGTGCCCGCGGCCGGGTGCGGGGCCGGAGGTGGGCCGCGACGCGAGCAGCCGCCAGGGCCGGGTGGCGAGCGCGGCGGCCAGGGCGAGGAGGACGATGGCGGCTTCGAAGGGCATGGCGGGCTTTCCGGACGGGCACGGACGGGGCAGGACGGTGCAAGCAACGGCAGCAAAAGCGCGGCAATCGGCGTACCCGCGCTTCCCGCCGAGCCGTACCTTCGGCGCCCGTCTGCTTCCGCTCGGCCCGCCGCCTCCCGCGCGCCGCTCAGGCCTTCGCGGTGGACGCCGCCGCCAGCGGCTGCCCCAGGCTGCGCAGCACGTCGCGCACCATCTGCGCCCGGTCCTTGGCTTCCGGCAGTTCGCGTTCGATGCGCAGCTTCTCGTTGCCCGCGAGCTTGATGTGCTTATTCTTCTGGATCAGGTGGATGATCTGCATCGGATCGACCGGCGGCTGCGGCCGGAACGTGATGTTCGTCACGCCGGGTGCGGCATCCACCTTGAGCACGCCGTAGGGCTGCGAGAGCACGCGCAGCCGGTGCACGTCGATCAGCGTCTGCGCCTGCGGCGGCAACTTGCCGAAACGGTCCACGATCTCTTCCAGCAGGCCGTCGATCTGGTCGCTGGTCCTGGCGGTCGCGAGCTTCTTGTAGAACGACAGGCGCAGGTGCACGTCGCCGCAATAATCGTTGGGCAGCAGCGCGGGCGCATGCAGATTGATGTCCGTCGTGACCGACAACGGCGCCAGCAGGTCGGGCTCCTTGCCCGCCTTGAGCGAACGCACGGCCTCGCTCAGCATCTCGTTGTAGAGCTGGAAGCCGACTTCGAGCATGTTGCCGCTCTGGTTCTCGCCCAGCACCTCGCCCGCGCCGCGGATCTCCAGGTCGTGCATGGCGAGGTAGAAGCCCGAGCCCAGCTCCTCCATCTGCTGGATCGCGTCCAGCCGCTGGGCCGCCTGCTTGGTCAGGCCCTCCACGTCCGGCACCATCAGGTAGGCATACGCCTGGTGGTGGCTGCGGCCCACGCGGCCGCGCAGCTGGTGCAGCTGCGCCAGGCCGAACTTGTCGGCGCGACTCATGATGATGGTGTTGGCCGTGGGCACGTCGATGCCGGTCTCGATGATGGTCGAGCACAGCAGGATGTTGTAGCGCTGCGCCACGAAGTCGCGCATCACCTTCTCCAGCTCGCGCTCGGGCATCTGGCCGTGGGCCACGGCGATGCGCGCCTCGGGCAGGATCTCTTCGAGCTTCTGGCGGCGGTTCTCGATCGTCTCCACCTCGTTGTGCAGGAAGTAGCACTGCCCGCCGCGCTTCAGTTCGCGCAGCACCGCCTCGCGGATCACGCCCGTGCCCTCGGTGCGCACGAAGGTCTTGATGGCCAGGCGCCGCTGCGGCGCGGTGGCGATCACGGAGAGATCGCGCAGGCCTTCCAGCGCCATGCCCAGCGTGCGCGGGATCGGCGTGGCGGTGAGCGTCAGCACGTCCACCTCGGCGCGCAGCGCCTTCATCTGCTCCTTGTGGCGCACGCCGAAGCGGTGTTCCTCGTCGATGATGAGCAGGCCCAGGTTGTGGAACTTGGTGGATTCACTCAGCAGCTTGTGCGTGCCCACCACGATGTCCACCGTGCCGTCGCCGATGCCCTTGATGGCGGCCGTGATCTCCTTGCCCGAGCGGAAGCGCGACACCTCGGCGATCTTCACGGGCCACTTGGAGAAACGGTCCACCAGCGTCTGGTAGTGCTGCTCGGCCAGCAGCGTGGTGGGAGCGAGGAAGGCCACCTGCTTGCCGCCCGTCACCGCCACGAAGGCCGCGCGCAGAGCGACTTCGGTCTTGCCGAAGCCCACGTCGCCGCAGACCAGCCGGTCCATCGGGCGCGGCGAAATCATGTCCTGGATCACGGCATGGATGGCGGCGTTCTGGTCGGCCGTCTCCTCGAACCCGAAATCGTTGGCGAACTGCTCGTAGTCCTGCGGGCTGTAGCGGAATGCATGGCCCTCGCGCGCCGCACGGCGGGCGTAGATGTTCAGCAGCTCGGCCGCGGAATCGCGCACCTGCTCGGCCGCCTTGCGCTTGGCCTTCTCCCACTGGCCGCTGCCCAGCTTGTGCAGCGGCGCCTCGTCGGCGGACACGCCCGTGTAGCGGCTGATCAGCTGGAGCTGGCTCACCGGCACGTAGAGCACGGCCTTGTCGGCGTACTCCAGGTGCAGGAATTCCTGCAGCGCGGGCGTGCCGTCGGGGTTCTTCTGCCCGACGTCCATGTTGACGAGGCCGCGGTAGCGGCCGATGCCGTGCGCGCTGTGCACCACCGGATCGCCGAGGTTCAGCTCCGAGAGGTCTTTGATCAGCGCCTCGACGTCGCTCACCTGCTCCTGCTTCTTGCGGCGGCGCGTGGTGGGCGCGGCGGCGAACAGCTCCGTCTCGGTGACGAAGTCGATGCCGTCCTCCACCCAGCGGAAGCCGACGGCCAGCGCCGCCGTGGCGATGCCGACCTTCTCCGGCGCCCCGGCCTGGAATTCCGCCAGCGAATCGAAGGCCGGCGGGTTCACGCCCGAGGCGCGCAGGAAGTCGAGCAGGCTCTCGCGCCGGCCGTCGCTCTCGGCGAGCAGCAGCACGCGGTGGTCCGTGGTGCGCAGGTGGTTCTGCAGGCGGGCGAGCGGATCTTCCGCGCCGCGCTGCACCGACAGCTCGGGCAGTTTCTGGAACACGGCGCCGTCCGCCACGTCGTCCACGCCGGAGCGCAGCGCGAGCTGCGGATGGGCCTTGGCGCGCGCGTAGAACTGCTCGGCCGTGAGGAACAGCGTCTCGGGCGGCAGGGCCGGCCGTTCCGGGTCGCCCTGCACGAGGCGGAAGCGGTCCTTCGTGTCCTGCCAGAAGCGCTGGAAGGCGGGCTCCAGGTCGCCGTGCAGCACCACCGTGGCGTCGTCTCCTAGATAGTCGAACACCGTGGCCGTCTCCTCGAAGAAGAGCGGCAGGTAGTACTCGATGCCGGCGGTGGCCACGCCGTTGCCCATGTCCTTGTAGACGCGGCTCTTGGTGGGGTCGCCCTCCAGCAATTCGCGCCAGCGGCTGCGGAAGCGCGCACGCGCCTCGTCGTCCATCGGGAACTCGCGGCCCGGCAGCAGGCGCACCTCGGGCACGGGGTACAGGCTGCGCTGGCTGTCCGGGTCGAAGGTGCGGATCGAGTCGATCTCGTCGTCGAACAGATCCACCCGGAAGGGCACGGGCGAGCCCATCGGGAACAGGTCGATCAGGCCGCCGCGCACCGCGTATTCGCCGGGGCTCACCACCTGGGAGACGTGGCTGTAGCCGGCCAGCGTGAGCTGCGCCTTGAACCGGGCTTCGTCGAGTTTCTGCCGCACCTTGAAATGGAACGTGTAGCCCGCGAGGAACGAGGGCGGCGCGAGCCGGTAGAGCGCCGTGGTCGCCGGCACCAGCACCACGTCGGCCCCCGTTCCGTCGTCCTTCTGGCGGATGCGCCAGAGCGTGGCCAGGCGTTCGCTGATCAGGTCCTGGTGCGGGGAGAACGTGTCGTAGGGCAGGGTTTCCCAGTCGGGGAACAGCGCGCAGCGCAGGCCGGGCGCGAAGAACGCCATCTCGTCGATGAGGCGCTGGGCGTCGGTGGCGTCGGCCGCCACGATCGCGGTGGTGCGCCCCGCGGCCTTCTCGCGCTCGGCGACGCGCGCGAGCAGCAGGGCGTCCGCGCTGCCCACGGGGCGTGGCACGGTGAAGCGTTTGCCGGGGATGAGTTTGGGGAGGTCCATGGAGGATGCAGGAGGGACGGGCAGGGCGTGGCGGTGCCGCCGCGGGGCCGCCGCACGGTGCGGCGGGCCCGCCGGCCGGGGGCGCATGCGGCCAGCGGACCATTTTAGGCCGGCCGCCCGCCGGGCGCGGCCGCCGGGGCATGCCGGCCGCGGGCTCGCGCTGCGCTCCTACAATGGCCGCCCCATGAGCGACCTGCTGCCGCCCCGCCCGCCCTTCACTCCGCCCCCCGCCGCGCCTCAGCGCTTCTGGGCGCTGCTGCCCTGCGCCGGCACCGGCGCCCGGGCCGTCGCGCCGGGCGCCGCGGCCGGGGTGCCCAAGCAATACCAGCCGGTGGCGGGCCAGCCCCTGGTGCTGCACACCCTCGCGGCCTTCGCGGGCGTGCGGCGGCTGCAGTCCACGCTGGTGGCCGTGGCACCCGGCGACGCGTTCTTCGAGGCGCATCCGTCGGAGCTGCATTTCACCGCCCCGTGCGGCGGCCCGACGCGCGCCGACACCGTGCTGGGCGGCCTGCGCGTGCTGCGCGAGCGAGGCGCGCAGGACGGCGACTGGGTGCTGGTGCACGACGCCGCGCGCTGCCTCGTGACCACCGCGCAGATCGACGCGCTCATCGACGCCTGCGTGCACGACAGCGTGGGCGGCCTGCTGGCCCACAAGCTGGCCGACACGCTCAAGACCGCGAGCGAGGGCCCGGGCGGCGTGCGCGTGGCGTCCACCGTGGACCGCAGCGACAAGTGGCTCGCGCAGACGCCCCAGATGTTCCGCCTCGGGGTGCTCGCAGCCGCGCTCGAGCGGTACGGCGCCCAGGCCACCGACGAGGCCAGCGCGATGGAGGCGATGGGCCTGCACCCGCGCCTGGTGCCGGGCGGCGCGCAGAACTTCAAGGTCACCTACCCGGAAGACTTCGCGCTGGCGGAAGCCGTGCTCGCGCAGCGCCATCTGCCGGCCACGCTGGAGCGCTTCGGCGGCCCGCTCGCCCAGGCCGCGCCGCTGCCGGGCAAGACATTTTTCTGATCACCACTGCAATGACGACCCCACGATGACGACGACGGATGCGCCCATGAACCTTCCCCCCTTCCGCATCGGCGAGGGCTGGGACGTGCACGCCCTGGTGCCGGGCCGCCGCCTGGTCATCGGCGGCGTGGAGATTCCCCATGCCCTGGGCCTGCTCGGGCATTCCGACGCCGACGTGCTGCTGCACGCCATCACCGACGCGCTGCTGGGCGCCGCGGGCCTGGGCGACATCGGCAGCCATTTCCCCGATACCGACGAACGCTTCAAAGGCGCCGATTCGGTGGTGCTGCTGGTGGAGGCCGCGCGGCGCGTGCGCGAGCGCGGCCACGCGATCGGCAACATCGACAGCACCGTGATCGCGCAGGCGCCGCGCCTCGCGCCGCACATCCCCGGCATGCGCGAGCGCATCGCGCAGGCGCTGTCGCTGCAGGTCGACCAGGTGAACGTGAAGGCCAAGACCGCCGAACGCATGGGCCCCGTGGGCCAGGGCCTGGCGATGGAGGCGCGCGCGGCGGTGCTGCTGTTCAGGCCCGCAGCGGCTTGACCGGCTTGCCGCCCTGGGCGTCGGGCGGCAGTTGGCGCTTGATCTGCGGACGCTGCAGGCGCTGCTTCGGGTCCTTGCCCGCGGGCAGCTGCGTGGCGCGCTGCAGCTGGATGTGCGCCACCAGGCCGCCGGAGCCGGAATTGGCCAGCGCGAAGATGCCGCCCATGCGCTGCACGGTCTTGTCGACGATGGCGAGGCCCAGGCCCGCCCCCGCGGCCGCCGTGCGGGCGGAGTTGCCGCGGAAGAACGGCTTGGTCAGGTTGCTGAGCTGGTCGGGCGACACGCCCGGGCCATGGTCCCGCACCTTCACCAGCACCCATTTCTCGCGCCCCTTGGCCGCGATCTCGACCGAGGCCGTGCCGGTTTCGGGCGTCTTGGCATAGCGGCGGGCGTTCTCCAGCAGGTTGGAGATCACGCGCGCCAGCTCCACCTCGTCGGCCAGCACCACCAGGTCTTCGGGCACCTGCATCGTGATCTGCAGCTCGCGGTGGTCCTGTACCGCGTACACGCAGGACGACACCACGCCGTGCAGGTTCACCGGTGCGAGGGTGACGTGGTCCGGCCGCGCGTAGTCCAGGAACTTGTCGATCGTGGCGTCGAGCTGCACGATGTCGGCCACCATATGCTCGCGCGCCACGTCGTCGATCACGCTCATCTCGGTCTCCAGCCGCAGCCGGGCCAGCGGCGTGCGCAGATCGTGCGAGATGCCGGCCAGCATCACGGCGCGGTCCTGCTCCAGCTTGGCGAGCTTCTGCGCCATCCGGTTGAAGCCGATGTTCACCTCGCGGATCTCGCTGGTCACCACCTCCTCGTCGAGCTGGCTGGCCGCGAAATCGCCGTCGCGCACGCGGTTGGCCGCATACGAAAGCTGCTTGAGCGGCCGGTTGATCAGCCGCGCGATCGCCGCCGCGCCCGCCAGCGACAGCGCCCCGGCGGTGATCAGCCAGATCAGCCAGGTCTTGCCGCCGGCGGTGCTCAGGCGCGAGCGGTCCATCAGCAGCCAGTTCGGGTCGCCGTTGATCGTGAATCCCACCCACAGCCCGTTCTCGCCGTTCACGTTGCCCGCGACGATGGTGCCCGGGCCCAGGCGCTCGGTCAGCTCCTCGGTCAGGCGCGCGCCGAGGGCGGTGTCGTCCACCAGGTCGAAGCGGTCGCTGGGCTCGCGCGGCAGGATGCGCACACCCTCCTGGTCGGCCATGGTCTTGATCAGCGAGACGCGCGCGATCGCGTCCGCATGCACCAGCGCGGCGCGGCTCAGGTTGACGAGGGAGGCGATCTGCTGCGCGGTCTGGAGCGTGCGGGGCTCGAATTCGAGCGCGCGCAGCGTCTGCAGCCAGGCGAGGATGCTGCCCACCAGCAGCAGGGCCAGCAGGAAGAAGGTGCGCCAGAAAAGGTTCAGCCCGACGCGCGAGCGCTGCGAGGAGCGCCGGCTCGGCGTCGACTCGAGCGGGGCGGGGCTGGTGGCGTCGGCCGACGCATCATGGGTGGCGCTCATGGGGCAGGGGGGGTGAACGGGTCACGGAAAACGCCGCACGCACATTGTGCGGGCGTTTCCGTTTCCGCGCGTGCCGGGCAGGGCTGGGCCTGTCAGCTCGCGCCGTCCGGCACGAACACGTAGCCCACGCCCCAGACGGTCTGGATGTAACGGGGCGCGGCGGCGTCCACCTCGACCAGCTTGCGCAGGCGCGACACCTGCACGTCCAGGCTGCGGTCGAAGGGCTCGAACTCGCGGCCGCGGGCCAGCAGGGCCAGCTTCTCGCGCGACAGCGGCTGGCGCGGGTGGCGCACCAGGGCCTTGAGCATCGCGAATTCGCCGGTGGTCAGAGGCAGTTCCTCGCCGTTCCTCTGCAGGGCGCGGGTGCCCAGGTCGAAGGTGAAGGGGCCGAAGGTCACCACCTCGTTGTCGCCCGAGGGGGCACCTGGCGCCTCCTGCGGCGGACGGCGGCGCAGCACGGCGTGGATGCGGGCCAGCAGTTCGCGGGGATTGAAGGGCTTGCCCAGGTAATCGTCGGCGCCCACCTCCAGGCCGACGATGCGATCCACGTCCTCGCCCTTGGCGGTGAGCATGATGATGGGGGTGCGATCGTTGGCCGCGCGCAGGCGCCGGCAGATGGAGAGCCCGTCTTCGCCGGGCATCATGAGATCCAGCACGATCAGTTCGACCGTCTCGCGCAGCAGGATGCGGTTGAGCGCCTTGCCGTCTTCCGCCACCATGACTTCGAAGCCTTCCTGGGTCAGATAGCGGCGCAGCAAATCGCGGATGCGCGCGTCATCGTCCACCACGAGGATCTTGTCGGTACGGTTGGTTGTAGAGGCCATGAGTTTCCCGGGTCCTATTTGTAACAGAGCCAATTCTGACCAGCTTGCAGCCCGAAGTTCGGGTTTTTCCCGCAGGCCTGACCAAGTGTTACAAATTTTGCCGCGGCTAGCAGCCGTGTTATCCCGCCTTCATCCGCGGGCCCCGCGGGGTGGGTTACCGTGGGCGGCACATCCCCGTGGCCGATGTGCCCGGGGCCCATGGACACCATTTTTTCCAAGACAGGGACTCTCCGCATGAAATTTCTCGCTCCCCTCGCCGCCGCCTGCGCCATCGCCGCCGTTTCGGGAACGGCTTTTGCCCAGAATGCCGTCACACCCGTGCCACAGAATGTGCTGCAGCTGTCCGCCAGCGGCTCGGTGGACGTGCAGCAGGATCTGATGGTGCTCAACCTGGCCACCACGAAGGAAGGCGCCGATGCCGCCACCGTGCAGACGCAGCTGCGCCAGGTGGTGGATGCGGCCCTGGCGGAGGCCAAGCGCGATGCGCAGCCGGACAAGATGGAGGTGCGCACCGGCCAGTTCGGCATCGGTCCGCGCTACAACAAGGACGGCAAGGTCACCGGCTGGCAGGGCCGGGCCGAACTGGTGCTGGAAGGACGCGATTTCGCCCGCATCACCACCGTTGCCGGCCGCATCCAGTCCATGACCATCAGCCAGCTGGGGTTCGGTCTGTCCAAGGAAGCCCGCACGCGCGTGCAGGGCGAGGCTCAGAGCCGGGCCATCGAGGAATTCAAGAACCGTGCGACCTCGCTGGCCAAGGATTTCGGCTTCTCCGGCTATTCGCTG
Source organism: Acidovorax sp. PRC11 (assembly GCF_031844105.1). NCBI lineage: Bacteria > Pseudomonadati > Pseudomonadota > Betaproteobacteria > Burkholderiales > Comamonadaceae > Acidovorax > Acidovorax sp. PRC11. Next base: position 53,525 of record NZ_JAUZUQ010000007.1, read on the forward strand.
CGCGAGGTGTCGGTCAACGGCGACGAGATGGCGCCCGCGCCGCGCATGCAGGCGATGGCCATGAAATCCTCGGTCACCATGATGGGCGCCCTGGATTCGGGAATGCCGGTCGAGGCCGGCAAGACGCAGGTGGTGGTCCACGTCTCGGGGTCGGTGCAGCTGCGCTGACGGGGTGATGCGCTGATGCGCACCGGGCGGCTCACTGCGCCGCCCAGCCCCCGTCCATGTTCCATGCCACGCCGCGCACGTTGTTAGCGGCCGGCGAGCAGAAGAACACCGCCAGCCCGCCCAGTTCCTCGGGCGTGGTGAACTGCATCGACGGCTCCTTCTCGCCCAGCAGCAGGCGCGTGGCGTCTTCGTTCGAGAGGCCGTGTTCGGCGGCCTTGGCGTCCACCTGCTTCTGCACCAGCGGGGTGAGCACCCAGCCCGGGCAGATCGCATTGCAGGTCACGCCCGTGGCCGCGGTCTCCAGCGCCGTCACCTTGGTGAAGCCGACGATGCCGTGCTTGGCGGCCACGTAGGCCGACTTCTGCGCCGAACCCACGAGACCGTGCACCGAAGCCACGTTGACGATGCGGCCCCAGTCGGCGGCCTTCATCGCCGGCAGCGCGAGCCGCGTGGTGTGGAAGGCGCTGCTCAGGTTGATCGCCAGGATCGCGTCCCACTTCTCCACCGGAAAATCCTCCACGTTCGCGACGTGCTGGATGCCGGCGTTGTTCACCAGGATGTCGACGCGGCCGAACTGGGCGGCGGCGTACTTCATCATGTCCTCGATCTCCGCCACGCGCGACATGTCGGCGCCGTGGTAGGCCACCTGCGCGCCGGCCGCCTGGCCCGCGGCCAGCACCTCGGCCCGCGGGCCGTCCACGTCGCCGAAACCGTTGAGGACGACGTTCGCGCCCTCGCGGGCGAGGGCCTTGGCGATGCCGAGTCCGATGCCGCTGGTGGAACCCGTGACGAGCGCAGTCTTGCCGGTGAGAAGCATGCCGGTGTCTCCGAATGAATTAGGATGAACGGAGGGCCATTATCGAGCGCCCCAGAGACGATTGCCCGCCATGACAGAGCCTACGCTGAACTACGTACATTGCCCGGGTGCCGCGGCATCCCGCCAGGGCACATCCGGGGAGGGCGATGGCGGGCACCGCATGGCGTACTGGGAGTGGAACGCCACGGGCGATCCGGCCCATCCCCATGTGGTGGTCTGCGTGCACGGCCTGACGCGGCAGGGACGCGACTTCGACGTGCTGGCCCGCCGGCTCGCGCGGCACGCCCGCGTGGTCTGTCCCGACGTGGCCGGGCGCGGGCACAGCGACTGGCTGCTGGACGCCGCGCACTACCAGATTCCCGTCTATGCCGCCGACATGCTGGCACTGCTCGCCCAATTGCATGCCCAGGCCCCCATCGGCACGCTCGACTGGGTCGGCACCAGCATGGGCGGCCTGATCGGCATGGCGCTGTGCGGCCAGCCGGACCTTCCCCTGCCCGCGCCGGTGCGCCGCCTGGTGCTCAACGACGTCGGCCCGGCGCTGGAATGGCCGGCGCTGCAGCGCATCGGCCAGTACGTGGGCCGCGTGGTGGAGTTCCCCAGCGCGGACGCCGCGGTCGAGGGGCTGCGCGCCGTCTCCACGGGCTTCGGCCCGCACACCGACGAGGCCTGGCGGGCGCTGTCGGAGCCGCTGCTGCGTCCGCAGCCGGACGGCTCGGTGCGCCTGCACTACGACCCGGCCATCGCCGAGAACTTCCGGCACCTCACGCCCGACTCCGCGCGCGCCGGCGATGCGCAGCTCTGGCAGCTCTACGACGCGATCCGCGCGCAGACCCTGGTGCTGCGCGGCGCCGATTCCGACCTGCTGCTGCCCTCCACCGCACAGGCCATGGCGCAGCGCGGTCCCCGCGCCCGCGTGGTCGAGTGGCCCGGCGTGGGCCATGCGCCGACCCTCGTGGCCGCGGAGCAGGCCGACGTGGTGGAGCAGTTTTTGTTCGGCAGCGGGCAGGGCGCCGCGCAAGCGCAGGAGGCCCGCCCATGAGAAGCGTCGCCGCCCCGCAGCATCCGCACCACCTCCCCGGCCAGGAGGCAGTGCCCCAGCTCATCGCCGCCACCTCGCTCGCGCTGCCCGAGCAGGCCGGCGCCCTGGCGCGCGCCCGGGCCTTCGCCGAGCCGCTGCTCTCCGCCGAAACCCTGGAGACCGGAGAGAACACCTTCGCCCATGCCGAGGCCGTCGCTGCCATTCTCAAGGCGATCGGCGGATCGGAGGCGATGCAGGCCGCCAGCTACCTCGTGCACGCCTGCTCGCACCTGAACAAGCCCGAAGAGGTCATCGCCAAGGCCTTCGGCCAGAACTTCGCCACGCTCGCCGTGGAAACCACCAAGCTCATGCGCGTGCAGCACCATGCGCGCGAGGCCCAGCTCGCCGGCCACGCGGTGGACGATCCTGCCACCCATACCGAGAACGTGCGCAAGATGCTGCTGGCCTTCTCGCGCGATCTGCGCGTGGTCATGCTGCGCCTGGCGTCGCGCCTGCAGACGCTGCGCTTCTACGCGGCCAGCAAGCGGCCCGTCTCGCCCTCCATCGCGCGCGAAGCGCTGCAGGTGTTCGCGCCGCTCGCCAACCGCCTCGGCATCTGGCAGATGAAGTGGGAGCTGGAGGACCTGTCCTTCCGCTTCCTGGAGCCCGATACCTACAAGCAGATCGCCCGCCTGCTCGACGAGAAGCGCGCCGAGCGCGAGGTGTACATGGAGCAGTTGCGCGGCCGGCTCGAATCCGAGCTGCGCGCGCGCAGCATCAGCGCCACCGTGCAGGGCCGGCCCAAGCACATCTACAGCATCGTCAAGAAGATGCGCGGCAAGTCGCTCGATTTCGACCAGGTGTTCGACATCCGCGCGCTGCGCGTGGTCGTGCCCTCGGTGAAGGACTGCTACGCCGCGCTGTCGTGGGTGCACTCGCACTTCAAGCCGATCGACGCGGAGTTCGACGACTACATCGCCAAGCCCAAACCCAACGGCTACCAGTCGCTGCACACCGTGGTGCGCGACGACGCCGGCAAGGCGATCGAGATCCAGATCCGCACGCAGGCGATGCACGACCATGCCGAGCACGGCGTGGCGGCGCACTGGGCCTACAAGGAGGCGGGCGCCAAGGGCTATGCGGGCGTGTCCGCCAGCAGCGAGTACGACGCCAAGATCGCCGTGCTGCGGCAGCTGCTGGCGTGGGAGCGCGACATGTCCGGCGCGGTGCAGCACCGCGGCCTGTTCGAGGACCGCATCTACGTGCTGACGCCGAACGCCGAGGTGGTGGAGCTGCCCCAGGGCGCGACGCCGGTGGACTTCGCCTACGCGGTACACACCAGCGTGGGCCACCGCTGCCGCGGCGCGCGCGTGGACGGCGCGATGGTGACGCTCAACACGCCGCTGCAGAACGGCCAGACGGTGGAGATCACCACCGTGAAGGAAGGCCGGCCCTCGCGCGACTGGCTCAACGCCGACCTGGGCTACCTCACCAGCCATCGCGCCCGCGCCAAGGTGCGCGCCTGGTTCAACGCCCAGGCCACGCACGAAACCGTCGCGCGCGGCCGCGAGGCCGTCGAAAAGCTCCTGCAGCGCGAGGGCAAGACCGCCATCCGGCTCGAAGACCTGGCCGTGCAGCTCGGCTTCAAGACCGCCGACGCGCTCTTCGAAGTGGTGGGCAAGGACGAATTCTCGCTGCGCACCATCGAGACCCTGCTGCGCCCGCCCGAGCCCGTGCTGCAGCCCGACGACTACCTGCTGCTCAAGAAGGCGCGCACCAACGAGAACGCCCCCAAGGGCGGCGTGCTGGTTGTGGGCATCGACTCCCTCATGACGCAGCTGGCCAAGTGCTGCCGGCCCGCGCCGCCCGACCCGATCCGCGGCTTCGTCACGCGCGGCAAGGGCGTGAGCGTGCACCGCGCCGACTGCAGCAACTTCCGCGAAATGGCGGCGCGCAGCGCCGAGCGCGTGATCGAGGTGGAGTGGGGCAGCGGCGGCAGTGGCGCCAGCGGGAACGCGCAGGGCGGCGGGCACGGCAACACGGGCGCGCTCTACCCCGTGGACGTCGCCGTCGAGGCCGCCGACCGCCAGGGCCTGCTGCGCGACATCTCGGAAGTGTTCGCGCGCGAGAAGACCAACGTGATCGGCGTGCAGACCCAGTCGGTGAAGGGCACGGCGTGGATGACCTTCACCGTGGAAGTCGCGGACTCGGGGCGGCTGAACAAGGTGCTGTCGATCGTCGCCTCGGTGCCGGGGGTGCGGTCGGCGCGGCGGCGGTGAGGCGTCGGTGAGGCGGGTAAGGGTGGGCATGGAGCGAGATTTCGCGACTTTGGCCGGCGGCCGTTTTTTTTGCTGCTATACTCTCGCTTCTCGAATACACACAGGCGCGTAGCTCAGCTGGTTAGAGCACCACCTTGACATGGTGGGGGTCGTTGGTTCGAGTCCAATCGCGCCTACCAACTTTTCCTCTGAAGTGAACCAGACTTCAGGCAAGCAGGGAAAAGATGGAAAAATCCAGGGGACTCCTGGTGCCAAAAAGGCCACCTTTTCAGGTGGCTTTTCTCATTTCTACGTCGCTTTTTTCGAGCTCCTGACACTCTGGCCCGTGATTTTTTCCGCAGAGGGCTGGGTGAACGCATCGAGGACGTTGCTGGTGATGGCGATGGTATGGAAATCGTTGGCTGCAAGGCCAGCCACCCATTCGCAGGTGGCGGCCGTGAAGACTTGGCCGGCACCTTTTCTGAAGTGAACAATCAGGCCGCATCCCCGACTGTGTTTTTTCACGTTCTCGGGCGAAATGTCCGAGTCCAGGAGGGCTGCCCTGAACTGGGCGTCGCGGTCTTCTAGCATGAAGGCGTATGCGTCCTGTGGCCGTCCTTGTTCGGCCGACGTGGCCCATCCCATGGCCAGAATCTCCAGCCCGGGAGGCGCGCCGTCGGTGCCGAGGGGCTGTGGCAGTCCTTCATGGAAGGTGTAATCCAGCCCGTCCACCTCGTACCCGAATATGCCCGCTGCGTTGCCGAACATGTCCGCATAGCCCAGCCCGGTACCGGAGAAGGCCCAGTGATCCGGCCTGAAGACCGAGTATCCGCGTGGGGTGTGACGCGCCATCGCGCCGAAGCCGGCGTAAATGCCACGCAGGGCGTTGACGCCGAACGTCCGTGCTCCGGGGTGACCGACGGCTGGGTCTTCCCATGCGCTCGTCACCCGGCCTGGATCCGAGTCGCGCAAGGGATCGAGCAGGTGGGCGTCGTACTTGTAGGCGATCTGCTGGCCGCTTTCGCCGTCGATCCGGATCTGCCACATGAAATTGCCGGCGAACCGGGCGATGTTGCCTCCGCGCTCGACATAGGCGTCCACATGGTCGCGCATCTCGCGCGTCCAGTACTCGTCATGGCCCACGAAAACCGCGCAGGCGTAGCCGTCCAGAGCGTCAGCCTGCGCGTGCAATTCCTCCTGGGTGAGGATGTCGACGGTGTAGCCCTGTTGTTCGGCCCACAGTACGAAAGGCCTCTCGTAGGATGCCCAGCCTGCCAGTGCGTAGTACTTGCTGAAGCCATGCACCGACGCCCATTCGATGAATTCGTAGCGCGCAGGGCCGGGCCCGGTGGGTCGCTGTGAATTCATCGAGCGTGGCGCGCCCGGTGGGAGCCAGGCCTGGCCCCGAGCCCAGGGCCGGTGGGGGGACAGCCGGGGCGACCGGCCCCGGGGTGATCCGGGATGCAACCCGTAGTAGTGGTTGGCGCCGCCCCAGTCGTTGTAGGCCGCCCAGGTCGCCGTGGCGGCGACCAGCGCCAGAGCACCGGTACGTTGGTGCAGGGGCCTGACGAAAAAGAGGTGGTGACCCAGCACCGCGCCGTCCGGGCCGACCATTTCCACGAGGTACGCGCCCGGGAGCACCTCCGCGGGAACGATCCACTCCGAAAACACAGGCCAGTCGCACCCGCGCTCATACGCACGGTCGGGCAGTGCGTGGAAAGCGGCCTGGGCCGAACGCGTCTGGTGCACCGGAGCGCTGACTGCGTCGTCGCGGCGAATGCGCAGAGCGATGCGGTCCACGTTGGACGACAGGTGCAGTTGCACTGTCTCGCCAGGGCGATAGGAGCGCCGGTCCGAATAGCACCAGGCCGCCGGCGGCCCGCCCGGTACGGGCACCTCCACCCAGGTCTCCCGCCCTCCGTGCCGCGGGCCGGAGATCTGGCCTACGACTACCGGATCGGGAGATTTCCCGGTCTGCGCGCTTCCCCCGTAGACGTGGGCGGGGGGGGTGAGCGGGATGGGAGTGTCATTGACCATGCTTGTTCCTCTGCGTTCGTTGTCCCCGGGGCCGTGCATCTCGGATCGGCTTCCATGGAGTGTCATTGAATGACATAATAGATCATTCGATGACATTGTGGGTAGAATCACATGGCCGGATGACAGGAGCTTCGTTCCGGCGTCTCATCCCTACCGAGGAACCCCATGACCATCCCAACCCGGCGCATGTTCAATACCACCGTTGCCTTCGGCGCTCTCTCGAGCCTGGCGTGTCCGGCATTCGCGGAGCCTGACTGGCCTTCCAAGCCGATTTCCTTCGTTGTGGGGTTCCCGCCCGGCGGACTGACGGATGCTGGCGCGCGCTATCTGGCCACCGGAATGGGAACGTCGCTGGGGCAACCTGCGATCGTGGAGAGCAAACCGGGCGCTTCGGGCAACCTCGCAGCGGTCGAGGTGCTGAGGACCCAGGACAGCCACAGGATGCTGGTAGCCAACACCAGCATCACCATCAATCCGCATACGTTCCCGTCACCCGCACCCAGTCCGCTGGAGTTCACGCCGATCGGATTGATCCTGGAGTCGAACCTCCTGCTGTGCGTCAACCCGGCCGCCCCGGCAAAGAACTTCGATGAGTTCCGGAAATGGGTCCAGTCCGAATCGAAGGCGGGGGCCTTCAACTACGCGACCGCGGACAACGGCGGCATCACGCACCTCGCCATGGAACTGTTGCGGGAACGTGCGGGCCTGGCTTCCATGAGCCACGTCGCTTACAAGGGGAGCGGTCCGGCCATCCAGGACGTGGTCGGTAACCAGGTGCCGTGTGTCATGGACGGTGCATCGCTGTTGATTCCATTCATCGCGTCGGGACGCCTCAGGCCGATCCTCGTGACCAGCGCGGCCCGCCTGTCTTCGCTGCCGGACGTTCCCACGGCCTCGGAACTGGGGCTGAAGGACATGGTGGTGAGTTCCTTCGTCGGCCTGTGGGGACGGCCGAAACTCGATCGGGACATCGTCCGCAGAATGAATGCGGCACTGAACGGCGCGGTTTCGTCTCCTGCCATCTCGAGCGCCATCACGAAAAATGGCGATCTGCCGGGCGGCGGCACGCCAGAGCGGCTGGCCCAGCTGACGGAGCACAACTTCAAGTTGTGGGGGGAGACGGCCAGGCGCAACCACATCAAGGCAGGCTGACCACGCTGGAGAATCACCGCCGCGCCGACCGGGATGCGTGCAGGTCGGCAGTCCGCGGCCAATGCTGTCTGCCGGGCAGCAACCGTGTCATCAGATGATATATTGAGCGCCCTACCCAGCGTTCAATGCATTCCATGGCCGATACCGGAGGCTCCCTTTCGAAGGTTCGTGCAGTCGAGCGCGCGATGACCCTGTTGCGCGCGTTCGGTCCTGCCACGACGCGCCTGTCCCTTGCCGAGTTGACCCGTCTGGGCGGGCTGGACAAGGGCACGACCCGGCGCATTTTGCAGACCCTTGCAGCGGGCGACTTCATCGAGTTCGACGAGCCGACCAAAACCTATTCTCTCGGGCCCGGCATCCTGCTGCTGATGCCTGCCGTGAGGTATGGCAGCGACCTGCGGGACATCGCTGCGCCGGTGCTCTCCCGGCTGGCGGAGCAATGCGGTGCCACTTCCTACCTCTGGGCGTATTTCGACGGCTTCGCCGTGTGTCTCGACAGGGTGAAGAGCCCCCATCTGCATATCGACACGCTGCGCTCGGGAATCGGCACGCGCGTGACCCTGAACCACAGCGCGGCGCCGCGGATACTGCTGGCCTACCTGCCTGCGGAGGAGCGGGCGAGGGTTCTCGGCGCTCCCCTGGAGCGTCCCACGGACAAAAGCATCGTGGATCCCGCCGCGCTGGAAACCATTGCGGCCCAGATCCGGTCGCGGGGGTGGGAGTTCGTAACCGATGACTACATGCTGGGCATGTCGGCGTTGGGGGCGCCGGTTCTCGATCGCAAGGGCGAGCTGGTGGCGAGCATCAGCATCGCTTCCCTGACGCCTCAATTCGACATGGTCGACGGCCGGCCTGCATTGCTTCCGCTGGTGCAAAAAGCCGCGATGGAAATCGGCGCCCGGCTGCGGCCGGAGTGATCGCGGGGAACGGCGTGTCGAAAAACTCGGTCGCTCAACGGCGGGAGCTCGGATCCTTCCTCGCCAGCCGCCGGGCCCGTTCAGATCCTGCGGACTTCGGGTTCAACAGCGGGAAACGCCGCACGCCGGGGCTGAGACGGGAAGAGGTGGCCGTCCTCGCGGGACTGAGTGTCAGCTGGTACACGTGGCTGGAGCAGGGCCGCGACATCCACCCTTCGCCCGATGTGCTCTTGCGGCTCTCGAAAGTGTTCCGGCTGGATCGTGTGGAGTCGGTGCACCTCTTCGCGTTGGCGTCGCTTTCGGCACCGTCCGTCGCCCTGGACGGAGATCTCACCACCGGCCTGGAGATGCTGGTCCGCGCGATCGATCCCGTTCCCGCCTATGTACGCAATGCCCGGCTCGACATCCTCGCCTGGAACGGCGCGATCGCAAGGCTTTTCGTGGACTATGGGCTGCTGCAGCCGCCGGAGCGCAATACGCTGCGCCTGCTGTTTCTCCACGGACCCTATCGAACCCTGATCGACGAGTGGGAAGCGATGGCACGCGGCATGATTTCCACCTTCCGGGCGGCACGCGCGCAGGCCCGTGACCGGGAGCCTTTCGACGCATTGATCGACGAACTGAACTCCCTCAGCCCCGAGTTCCGGGCCTGGTGGCCCGACACTGAGGTCAAGGGTTTCGACGAGGGCAGCAAACGGCTTCGCCAGCCGGACGGCAGCTTCCTCGAGTTCATCTACGTCGCACTGGCGCCGCAGGGCCGGCCCGACCTTTCGCTCGTGACCTACCTGCCCCGCCCGCGTGGCGGGGAGTGCCGCTCCTAGGTTCACGACACGCCTTCCTGCAACGGCCGAGGGTGCCTAAGCTGGTCACCCGGAGCAGCTCGACGTGCTGCTCTTCACCGTCATGAAGGCTGTAGATGGAAAGCGACCATTCGGAATCCCATTGCGCTGTCACGCGCAACCCTGCCACGGGCGGCTTGATAGCAAGCCATCCGTTCTCCACGCCGCAAGAGGTGCGCCGATCCCTCGACCGCAATGCCGCGGCTTTCCAGGAGTGGAGAGCCTCGCCCATGGGTGCGCGCGTGGCGGCTTACCGCCGGCTCTCCTCTGTCCTGCGCGGGCGTTCCGAGACCCTGGCCACCCTCATCACTGCGGAAATGGGAAAGACCATCGCCGCCGCACGTGCCGAGATCGAGAAATGCGCGGCGACCATCGATTGGATCGCGGACAACGGGCCGGCCTTTCTGGCGGACGAGCCGGTGCGGACCGGGGGACGCAACCAGGCGTACGTGTCCTTCCGACCCCTGGGCCCGATCCTGGGCGTGATGCCCTGGAACTTCCCCTTCTGGCAGGTCATTCGCGCGGCCGCACCGATCATGCTGTCGGGTAACGCCTTCGTCCTGAAGCATGCCCCCAATGTTCTGGGCTCCGCGACCGCCCTCGTGGAGGCGTTCGATGCCGCTGGCTTCCCGGACGGCCTGTTCATCAGCCTGAATGTGGACAACGAAACAGTGGCCCGGTTGATCGAAAGCCCGTCGATCGCGGCGGTGACGTTGACCGGCAGCCAACGCGCAGGGTCCGCAGTGGCTGCCGTCGCCGGAAAGGCCCTGAAGAAGAGCCTGCTGGAACTGGGGGGATCCGATCCATTCATCGTCCTGGCCGATGCGGACATCGATCTCGCGGTGGCGGCGGGCATCGAGGCGAGGTTCCAGAATGCCGGTCAGGTCTGCCTGGCTGCGAAGCGCTTCATTCTGGAGAAGCCGATCGCCGAGGCGTTCACCGCGAAATTCGTGGCTGCCGCAAGCCGGCTGAGGGTGGGAGATCCGATGGACTCCACGACCGACGTGGGGCCCATGGCCCGATCCGATCTGCGCGGGGAACTGCACCGTCAGGTCCTGCGCTCGGTAGCCGCGGGTGCACGTCTGCTGCTGGGCGGCCATATCGGCGAAGGGCCGGGAAACTACTATCCGCCCACCGTGCTCTCCGAAGTCACGCCCGGCATGGCCGTTTTCGACGAGGAGACGTTCGGGCCGGTAGCGGCACTGGGCATCGCCGACGACCTCGAGCATGCCATCCATCTCGCCAACGCGAGCGCATACGGCCTCAGTGCCAATGTATGGACGGCCGACGCCGACCTCGCCCGCCAGCTCGGCCACCGCATCGAGACCGGGGGGCTTTTCATCAACAGCTTCTCGGCCACCAACGTTCGCATACCCGTCGGCGGAGTGAAGGGAAGCGGGTACGGACGGGAACTGTCCCACTTCGGCCTTCGCGAATTCACCAATGCGCAGGCAGTGTGTTCGGCCGGCCCGACCCGGACCGGGGTACCGCTTTGACCCTCAGTATCTTGGAGAACAACATGGTGCATCACACCGAGAGCCCCGTCTTTCAACCCGTCACGATGGGCGGGTTACGGCTGGCGAACCGCATCGTCATGGCGCCCATGACGCGGAGCCGGGCGGACGACGCAGGCGTCCTTCCCGCCTATGCCGCCGACTACTATTCCCAGCGGGCCGGCGCGGGTCTGATCATCACGGAAGCGACCAACATATCGGCCCAGGCGCGCGGTTATCCGCGAACGCCCGGCATCTGGTCCGACGCACAGATCGAGGCGTGGAAGGCCGTTACCGATGCGGTCCACCGCGAAGAGGGAAAGATCTTTCTCCAGCTCTGGCATACGGGCCGCATCTCGCATCCCGACATGCATGGCGGCGATGCGCCGGTGGCCCCTTCCGCGGTGAAGCCCGAAGGCCAGATCCGGGTGCACGATGGCATGAAGGATTTCGTCACCCCGCGCGCACTGGGTATCGGCGAAATCCCATCCATCGTGAACGACTACGGGACGGCGGCCGCGAATGCCAAGACCGCAGGCTTCGACGGCGTCGAAGTCCACGCCGCCAACAACTATCTGGTGGAGCAGTTTCTGCGTGACAGCACGAATCTTCGGGACGACGCCTATGGCGGGTCGCTTCGGCATCGACTGCGGTTTCCGCTGGAGGTCGTGCAGGCGGTGGTCGAGGTCTGGGGGGCCGACAGGGTGGGCGTGCGGATTTCTCCCGTCACGACCACACCGGGCGAGACGCCGCTCGACAGCGATCCCATGGCCACCTACGGCGCGTATCTGGACGAACTGTCGGCGATGGGGATTCTGTACGTGCACGACATCGAAGGCGTCACGCAGATGAATCGCCAGGAAGCGGGTGGTGTTCATTTCCATGCGCTGCGCGAGCGGTTCCGCGGAGCCTACATCGCCAACAACCAATACACCCTGGCCCTCGCTGAAAGCGCATTGGCCCGTGGGGACGCGGACCTGATCAGCATGGGGCGGCCCTTCATCGCCAATCCCGATCTGGTCGACCGTCTCCGCTCCGGGGGGCCGCTGGCCGAGGCGCCCAAGGAGTATTGGTATGGCGGCGACTCCACCGGCTATTCGGACTGGCCCCGCCTGCGCTAGCGCCGGCCACCGGATTCAGGGGGGCACCGTCCGCGTCATGGCGCGGCGGTGCGAAGTCGCCTTATCGCCCCTGGCGACATGCCGGTGATGCGCTTGAACGCGCGGCTGAAAGCGGCCTGCGACGTGTAACCCAGCTGATCGGCCACCATGTCGATCGACAGCCGGTCCCGCTCCAGCCATTGGCTGGCCAGGCGCATGCGCAGCTCGCCGGCGTAGCGCAGCGGCGGCATGCCGATAGTGGCCTGGAAGCGGTCCGCGAAGACCGAGCGCGAAATGTGGCACCGCGCAGCCAGCTCGGCTACCGTCCAGTCGCGGCCGGGCTCACGGTGCAGCGCGAGGAGGGCGTGTGCCAGCCGCGGGTCGCGCAGCGCGGCGACGATGCCCGCGGCGTGATCGCAGCCGCACTCCACCCAGCCGCGCACGATCATCGCGGCCATCACTTCGGCAAGCCGCGCCAGGATGCCGGCGAAGCCCACGCGCCCGGAGCAGATTTCTCTCTTCATCGAAGCGAGGATCGGCAGCATCCCGGGGTAGCGGTCGCTGCTGGCGTCCACCAGCATGACGTCGGGCATCAGCCGGCCCAGGGCGTGCATGCCGCCGAGATCGAGTTCCAGGCAGCCGTAGAAAAAGATCGCACTGGGCAGCGGGAAGGTGCTGGGGCAGGCGTCCACTCCGAACACGCCATCGCCCAGTGGCGGCGCAGCGAAGCTGGCGATGTCCTGTACCGGCGCGCCCGGTGCAGACAGCAACTGGTGTGCCGAACCCTGCGGCAGCAGTACCGCGTTGCCGGCCGCGAGCGCATGCAGGGTGCCATCATCGGTGCGCAGCAGGCAGGAGCCGACCGCCAAGTAATGGAAATAGGCGTGCCCGGGCCGCGCCGGGAAGCCGATGCCGAACGCCGGGCCGGTCTGTACCCGCCGGTACTGCACCCCGCGCAGGCGCATGCCTGCCAGCATCTCGCTGACGACGTCGGACCACACAGCGACAGGCATGCTCATGGCTGGCTCGGTGTTTTGATCAAGAATTCAAGATTCATCATCATAGATCATCCTGAAACATGCACCTAGAGTACGTCACTCCACAGCTTGTCAGAGGATGGACGTGCGATGGAGAACAGTGTTTTAGAGGCAGAAGCAGGATGCGGAGCGACCCCCGCTTCCGGGGGCATACCGGACTCGCCGGCCTGGACGACCGTGTTGTCGCTGGCGATGGGCGTCTTCGGATTGCTGACGGCGGAATACCTGCCGGCCAGCCTGCTCACGCCGATGGCGCTCGACCTGGGTGTTTCCGAAGCCCTGACCGGGCAGGCCGTGACGGTGACGGCGGTGGTGGCGCTGTTCGCCGGCCTGCTGGTTCCGGGACTGACACGTTCTTTCGACCGGCGCGTGGTGCTTCTGGGCTTCTCGATGCTGATGATCTTGTCGAACCTGCTGGTGGCCGCCTCGTCGAGCCTGGCGGTGCTGCTCCTCATGCGCATTCTGCTAGGCGTCGCGTTGGGAGGCTTCTGGAGCATGGCGGCGGCCGTGGCGATGCGCCTCGTACCGGCGTCGCTGCTGCCGCGTGCTCTGTCGATCATTTTCAGCGGCATCGCTCTGGGCACCGTGGTGGCGGTGCCCCTTGGCAGTTACCTGGGCGGACGCCATGGCTGGCGCAGCGCGTTCCTCGCGGCGGCTGCGGTGGGGGTGGTCACCCTGGCCGTCCAGTGGTTCACGCTGCCACGTCTCGCTCCGCGTGGCGTGCCGACGCGGTTGCGCACGGTGCTGGATGTGCTGCGGCGCCCAGGCGTCCGGGTGGGGATGCTGGCCTGCGTACTGGTGCACACCGGACATTTCGCCCTGTTCACCTACATCCGGCCGTTCCTGGAACACGCGGTCCGGATGGGGCCCGACGGCCTGGCCGTGATGCTCCTGGGTTTTGGCCTGGCCAACTTCGCGGGCACCCTGGCGGCGGGCTGGCTGTTGCACCGCAGCGCCCGTTTCACGCTGGTACTGATGCCAGCGCTGGTTGGCCTGGCCGCGTTGACCATGGTGGTATTGCCGGCCTCGGTGGGTGCGCAAGCCATGCTGGTGGCTCTCTGGGGCTTCGCCTTCGGTGCGGTGCCCGTGGCCTGGTCGAACTGGGTGGCCTTGGCCGTGCCGGACCAGCCGGAGAGCGCCGGAGGCATGGTGGTGGCTTGCGTACAGTCAGCCATCGCAGCAGGCGCGGCGGCGGGAGGAGCGATGCTGAGCGTGGGCGGTATCGCGGGGGTGTTCGTCGCCGGCGGCGTCCTGATGCTGGTGGCGGCGCTGCTGATCGCCATGACCGTCAGCGTCGGGCCGGCTCCTGCCGGCGGGCCCATGCCCGGACGGCCCCATCTGTAGGCCATGTTGGGGGAAGAACTGGAGAGTCTTCCAGCCCTGAAAGGACTGCCATTGCCTTTCGCTTCTCGGCACTGCGCCTCCTTAAGGTTGAGGTACGACCCCAACGCGACAGCATTCGCGGGGGCATAAGAACGTCAATAATTGTCAACTGGCGATTAATGAAAGCTATTCGCCGTAAAAGCGTTCCACCGCGATGCATCCGCATCTGCGAAACGTCTTCTACCGCCAACTTTCAGAGAAAAGCCCGATGCACCCAAGCCGTTCCCGCGTCCATTCCCGCTCCGTTCGCCCGTCCTGGAAACTTGCGCTTGCTGCCATTTCCGCATCGGCGGCCTTGTGGAGTCCCTCGGTCTCTGCGCAGACCCTCGGCATGTACCTCTCGGCCCCGGCCCAGCAGGACACGACGCGCTCGGGCGCCACCGTGGAGCGCTTTCTCACCGCAGGCGCGATCGGGGCGTCGGGCACCTGGGCGATCGGCGATTACACGGCCACGTCGGGCAACCGCGCGGCGGCGTCGCAGTACGGCGGCGCGGGCGGCACCGGGCAGTTCCTGTCGGTGGGCGCGGGCACGATCTCGGTCGCGCTGACCGGCAACCGGCAGTACGTAGGTTTCTGGTGGTCCGCCGGGGATGCGACCAACATCATCCGGTTCTACGACACGGACAACAACCTGCTGGCCGAGTTCACCACGGCCTCGCTGGTCAACCTGCTGCAGGGCCCCGGCAACATCACGGCGCTGGACGGCCAGCAGTATGCAAAGGCCGATTACTTCGGCAACCCGAACCCGAATTTCCTGGGCATGAACAACCGGGAGCCGTACGGCTACGTGAACCTGCTGCTGCAGGGCACGAGCGTGCGCTTCGGCCGCATCGAAATCCGCGGCTCGAACTTCGAGCTGGACAACATCGCCATCGCGGACCCGGTGCCGGTCGATACCTCGTGGGTCGACTACGGCAGCCAGCCCGTCGCGCTGCCGCCGGGCGCCGTGGGCGCGTCCAACGACACCAGCGCCACCCGGGTGGACACGCCGGTGTCCGGCAACGCCGCCGCGAACGACACCGCGCCGACGGGTTCGCGCTGGACGAAGACCACCGACCCGGCCAACGGCTCGGTGGTGATGAACGACGACGGCACGTACACGTACACGCCGGCTCCGGGTTTCATCGGCGTCGACTCGTTCGACTACACCGTCTGCAAGCCCGCGCCGGATTCCGACCAGTGCGCGAACGCCACGGTCCGGGTCACCGTGGGGCTCGATGCCGTCGACGACCGGGCGAGCACGCGGCCCAACACGCCAGTGAATGCCAGCGTGCCGAACAACGACGTGTTCCCGCCGGGGGCGACCTTCACCGTGTCCTCGTCGCCCACGCGCGGAACGGTCACGATGGACCCGGCCACGGGGAACTACACCTACACCCCCAATGCCAACGTGACCGGCACCGACACGTTCCAGTACCGGCTGTGCCTGCCTGCGCCCAATACCGCGCAGTGCGACACCGCCACGGTGACCGTCACCGTGAACGCCAACACCGCACCGGTCGCCTCCGCCGTCACGATCACCGGCGCCGCGCAGCAGGATTCGCCGCTCACCGGCACCTATACCTACGGTGATGCGCAGAACGATGCCGAATCGGCATCGACCTTCCGCTGGGTGCGCAGCACGTCCGGTACGTCGCCCGCGGGCGGCTTCACGGTCGGCACCGGCAGCAGCTATACCCCGACCGCATCGGACGTGGGCCAGTTCCTGCACTTCTGCGTGACCCCGCAGGCGCAGACGGGCACCACGCCGGGCGCCGAAGTGTGTACCGCGACGGCCGCCATCACCGTGCCTCCCAACACCGTGCCGGTGGCGTCCGCCGTCACGGTCACCGGCGTTCCGCAGCAGGGCGTGCCGATGACGGGCTCCTATACCTACGGCGACGCGCAGAACGATGCCGAATCGGCATCGACCTTCCGCTGGGTGCGCAGCACCTCCGCCACGTCGGCCACCGGGGGTTCCACCGTCGGCACCGCGAACACCTACACCCCGGCCACGGCGGACGTGGGCGAGTTCCTGTTCTTCTGCGTGACCCCGCAGGCGCAGACGGGAGCCAGCCCGGGCGCGGAGGTGTGTACCGCTGCATCCGCCACTCCGGGCGGCCCTGCGACGCCCGTGGCGGCACGTGCGGCTCCGACGCCCATTCCGACGATGTCCGAATGGGGGATGCTGCTGATGTCGTCGCTGCTGGCACTGTGCGCGGTCGCCACGATCCGGCGCCGTCGCGGTTGAGCCTGCGCGTGCGTTTGCCGGCCGGGCCGCTGTCCTCCGGGCAGGCCGGCGGCGGACCGTGACGTGATCACACCAGCAAAAGCCCTCGCAAGAGGGCTTTTTCCATGGGCGCCGGGCGGCGCCCGGTAGTAGGGGCGTTTCTGCTGATCGGCTCGCCTCAGCCCCCGCTGGTCTCCAGCACCGGCTCGCAGTCGATCTGCGTCTTTACCGAGTTGGCCAGGAAGCACGACGCATGGGCGCGGTGGTGCAGGGCTTCGAGCTGTTCCGCGCTGGGCGCATGCGCCGCGTCGAAGCGCGTCACGGGCCGCAGCCGCACGTGGGTGATGGCGATCTGGCCGGCCTCGTTTTTCGCCATGGTGCCGGTGGCCGCGTCGGTGTAGCTGTCGAGGCGGAAGCCCGCGCGGCTGGCGAAGTCCATGAACCACAGCATGTGGCAGCTGGAGAGCGCGGCGATGTAGGCCTCTTCCGGATCGACCGCGGCCGCGTCGGAGTAGGGCAGCGGCACGACGTGGGGCGACGACGAGGCCGCCACCGTGGCCCCGCCGTCGAACTGCCAGGTGTGGGCGCGGTGGTAGCGCTTGTCCAGGAAGTCGTCGGTGCCGCGCTGCCAGGCGACGGTGGCGGTGTGTTCTGCCATGGAGGTCCTCTTTCCCTGCAAGGATGGGTTGCGGTGGGCCGCCAGTGTAGGGCCGGCCCGCCGCATCCCGCCTCACCTCACCTCACCTCACCTCACCTCACCTCACCTCACCTCACCTCACCTCACCTCACCTCACCGCATCTCCGCGCCGCAGCGCGCGCGGCGGCCGTCAGAACAGCTTCACGATGGCCGGCACGCTCAGCACTGCCGTGTAGTAGCCCATGAACTGCACGCCCGTGTTGAACCCGAAATTCCGCGACAGCAGGCCGCCCAGCAGGCCCATGGTCAGGATCACGAGCAGGCCCAGCAGCTGGCCCTCCCACACGCTGATGACGATGATCAGGCCGACGAAGGTGGCGATGATCGCCTCGTGGCTCACGCGGCGCGAGACGAACAGGGCGGCGCGGCGCGCGAAGTTCATGGCGAACGGGTACGACACCACGGCCGCCAGCAGCACCGCCAGCATGCCGTAGCCCAGGAACTCCCAGTGGTTCAGCAGGTTGTGCAGGTTGTGCGTCTGGCCGGTGGCGGCATCGACGGTGAAGCGCGGCGGGGCGTTGAAGAGCGGCGCGGCCGGGCCGGCGGCCACGGGACTCAGCGGCAGGCCGAAGGCGATCAGCGGGATCAGCGCCTCGGCGATGTAGGTGGCCTCGGTCACGCCGTTGCGCGCGCTCAGCACCGTGGTGAGGCGGTGGTAGGCGTGCTTGATGCGCGAGCCGACCAGCTCGCCCAGCACCACCGTCATGGCGACGGGGCTGAACACGAAGGTGGCGCTGGAGATGGTGGCGGTGATCAGCGTCCAGCGGGTCTGCACGCGGTCCATCACCTTGAACGGGTTCGGGAAGTAGCCCGACCAGCCCTTCACGTCCGGTGCCAGGTTGAACTGGCGCACCTGATCGCGCAGCATGCGCTGGCGGCCGGCCGGCGCGATCACGGTGAACAGGTCGGCGATCAGCGGGCCGATGGCGATGCCGAGGAAGTAGCTGATGCTGAGCTTCACGTCGTATTTCGCGGTGAGCGCCTGCAGCGCGATGATCACCACCACGAAAGGAACGAGCAGCGCCACCGAGGCCCAGCGGCCGGCCGAGAAGTAGGCGATGAGCAGCGCGGCGGCCAGGAAGATCCAGGGTGCCGTCTTGGTGATGGCGGCGCCGAACGGTGCCAGCATGACGGCGAAGAGCACGGCCAGCGGCACGGCGACGAAGGCCGCGACGATCGCGCCCGAGACCATCTTGCGCAGGGCGATGTGCGGCACGCCGAGCTTGCGCAGCATGTTGGCGTCCTGCAGCAGCGGCGTGGCCAGCGTGTCGCCCGGTATGCCGAGCAGGGCGGTGGGCACGGCATGCGTCATGTGCTTGGCGACGGCGCCGGCCAGGAAGAAGGTGAACACGCCGGCGGGCGGCACGCCGAGCAGCACCACCAGCAGCGTGAGCGGTGCGAGCGTGGTGGTCTCGTCGGTGCCCGAGACCAGGCCGATGGCGGCGAACACCACGGCGCCGACCAGCCCCATGGCGGCCGCGACGGCGATGTCGTTGAGGAGTTGCGGATCCATGTCGTGGCTCCGGGTTCAGCGTGGCGCGCGGCCGGCGGCCGCGGTCTGCGTTTGCGTTTGCGTTGGCGTGGATGGCGCTGCCTGTGCGTTCTGCACGAACAGGTCGTAGAGCTTGAGTTCCTTCAGCTCCTGCACCACCGCGGGCGGCAGGTCGGCCACGGACCCCAGGCCGCCCGGCTGCGCGGCCAGTTCCTCCAGCACCTCGCGGCGCCAAGCCGGATCGGTGGAGGTGTCCTGCTCGGTCACTTCGCGCTTGGGCGGGAAGGCGCGTGCGCAGATCACGCCGGCCGCCACGCAGCCCGCCAGGCCCGCCAGCATGGCGTAGGCATGCGCGAGCTGCTGCGATGCGACGACCGTGGCGAGCCAGCGGCTGGCCAGGAAGAAGCCGGTCACGCTGATGCCGATGCCGATCGCGATGGACCAGGCCAGGTGCCGCAGGTCGACGGTGTCGCCCCAGACTTCGGCCAGCCGCCAGCCGGCGGGATCTCGGGTTGCCATGGTGTTGTCTCCTTCGTTGTGTGTCATTGCGGGAGGGGCCGTGCACGGGCGGTCCGTCGCCGTCCGGCCGGCGCCCATCCGGATCGATCAGGCCCCGGCGCGCAGTTCCTGCAGCACTTCCCGCGCGCGGTCGGTGCGCACGTCGTGCTCGGCGGCCAGGCGTTTGGCCACGGCCTCGACCTCGTCGCCCGTGGCGCCGGCCACCAGCGCGATGTTGCGGGCGTGCAGGGCCATGTGGCCGCGCTGGATGCCTTCGGTGGCCAGCGCCCGCAGCGCGCCCAGGTTCTGCGCCAGGCCCACGGCCGCGGCGATCTCGCCGAGTTCCTGGGCGCTCTTCACGTCCATCATCCTGAGCGCGAGGCGCGCCAGCGGATGCGTCTTGGTGGCGCCGCCCACCAGGCCCACGGGCATGGGCAGCTCGATGGTGCCGACCAGCGCGCCGGAGTTGTCCTTCTCCCAGCGCGTGAGCGAGGTGTAGAGGCCGCCGCGGCTGGCGTAGGCATGCGCGCCGGCCTCCACCGCGCGCCAGTCGTTGCCGGTGGCGACGATCACGGGATCGATGCCGTTCATGATGCCCTTGTTGTGCGTGGCAGCGCGGTAGGGATCGATCGCGGCGAAGGTGTAGGCGTCCAGGATGCCTTCGATGATCTCCTCGCCGCTGCGCTCCTTGGTGGCGAGCGTCTGCGCCGTGAGCCGCACGCGGGCGCGCGCCAGCCGCAGGTCGGCCAGGTTGGAGAGGATGCGCAGGCGCACCGATCCGCCCGTGATCTCCTCCAGCAGCGGCGCCACCGATTCGGCCATGGTGTTGACGGTGTTGGCGCCCATCGCATCGCGCACGTCCACGATCAGGTGCATGACGATCATCGCGCCGCGCGGGGAATCGGGGAACACGTGCACCTCGATGTCCTTGCAGCCGCCGCCCAGCTGGATCAGCACCTTGTCGCGGCCGTTGGCGCGCTCGATGATCCGGTCGCGCGCCTGCAGCACGGCGATGCGCGCGCCGTAGGGATCGGTGATGCCGACCACCTGCACCTGCGCGCGCATCAGCGGCAGCGTGCTGGAGGTCTGGAAGCCGCCGTCCTCGCGCGCCAGCTTGGCCATGTACGAGGCGGCGGCCACGATCGAGGGTTCCTCCACGGCCATGGGGATCAGCACGTCGCGCCCGTTGATGCGGAAGTTGCCGGCCACGCCCATCGGCAGCTCGAAGGTGCCGAACACGTTCTCGATCATGCCGTCGGCGAGCGGCAGGGGCAGGGCGCCGGGCGCATCGAGCAGGGCGCGGTCCTCGGCGCCGAGGCCGCAGGCGTCGATGAGGAAGTCCCGGCGCTGTGCGGGGGTGAGGGAACGGAACTGGGGCAGTCGCGAGTCGGCAACCATGGAAGGCATCTCCTGGAGTCAAGAATCTGGTCGCCGGACTGTAGGCAGACTGTACCCTTTGAGAAAGGTACAGTTTGCGCGAACAGTACCATCGCACTGCAACATGAACGGAGGCCGCCATGGCCCAGACCCCCACCAGCGCGCGGAGCCGCCAGGCCCCCATCGCGGAACGGCTCGCGGACCTGATCGGCCAGCAGATCGACGACGGCGTGTACCGGCCGGGCGACAAGCTGCCCTCGCTGCGCGAGCTGGCGCAACTGCACCGCTATGCCAAGAACACCGTGGTCGCCGCGTTCGACCTGCTGGTCTCGCGCGGCGTGGTGGAGCCGCGCCGGGGCTCGGGCTTCTACGTGCTGGGCCCGGCGCGGCCGGCGCAGCGGGCGCAGGAGGAATCCGGCCAGCTGGGCCGGGCCATGGACATCGTCTGGCTGATGCGCGAGCAGCTCAAGACCGAACCCGGCGCCGTGGCCGTGGGCGACGGCTTCCCGCCCGTCGAATGGCTGGCCGACATGCGCCTGGACCGCTACCACCAGAAGGTGGTGCGCACGGGCCTGGGGTCGCTGTTCCGCTACGGCAGCCGCTACGGCTACGGGCCGCTGCGCGACAGCCTGGTGCGCAAGCTGGGGGATTTCGGGCTGCAGGCGGCGCCCGGGCAACTGGTGCTCACGCACGGCGCCAACGAGGCCATGGACCTGGTGATCCGCTACTTCGTGCCGCCGGGTGCCACGGTGCTGGTGGACGAACCGGGCTACTACCCGCTGTTCGGCAAGCTCCAGCTCGCCGGCGCGCGCGTGATCGGCGTGCCGCGGCTGGCCGACGGGCCCGACGTGGCGGCGCTGGAGGCGTTGCTGCAGCAGGAGCGGCCGCGGCTTTTCTTCACGCAGTCGCTGGCGCACAACCCCACGGGCTCGGACATCACCGCCGCGAAGGCCTACAAGGTGCTGCAATTGGCCGAGCGCCACAACCTGCTCATCGTGGAGGACGACCCGCTCGCGGACTTCAAGCCCACCTCCGCGGTGCGCCTGTCCACGCTCGACCAGCTGGAGCGCACCATCTACATCGGCAGTTTCTCCAAATCGTTCTCTGCCGCGCTGCGCGTGGGCTTCATCGCCTGCAACGATGCGCTGGCGAGCGACCTGGCCGACCTGAAGGCGCTGATCCACGTGAGCGGATCGGAATACTGCGAGCGCATGGTGGACGTGATGCTCCGCGAGGGCCACTACGAGCGCCACCTGGTGCGCCTGCGGCAGAAGCTGGGGCAGGCGACGGCCCAGGCACTGGCGCTGCTGGATGCCCAGGGCTGCGAGGTGTTCGCACGCAGCGCGCAGAGCCTCTACCTGTGGGTGGCGTTCCCGGGCGTGGAGGATTCGCTCGACTGGGCCGCGCAACTGCTGCAGCACAGGGTGAGCATGGCACCGGGGCGGGTGTTCCAGGTGGACCCCTCCAGGGTGTCGCGCTGGTCGCGCTGCAACGTCAGCGCGGTGCTGGACGAACGGTTCCAGCGGGCGATCATCAGCACCGCAGCCTGAACTGCTGGTCCCGCGCCTCGCGGCGCTCGGTGCGGATGCGGTCGAGGTCGTAGTAGCGGCTGCCCGCCCGGCCCATGGCGTCCAGCTCGGCGATGCGCCGCTCCAGGCCGGCGCAGACGGCGCGCGGGTCCGGCGCCATCGCCGCAGCGGGCGCATCCTGGAATCCGCGGGGCTGCGGCGCGGCGAGCGCTGCCATCTGGGCGCGCTGGGCGCTCGCGGCCGCCACCTGGTCCTGCCAGCGCAGTCCGCCCGGAACGGTTTCCGTGCGATCGAGCCAGGCCCCATGCGCATGGCAGTGCTGGCGGGACCAGAACTTTCCGCCGCCCTTGCCTTCGCAGAGATAGAGCGTGACCGGCGCGTCCTCGCGTGCCGATGCGCCGCCTGCGGATGCGACCGGCGGCGTCGTGTCCACCGCGCGGCCGCCCCGGCAGGCCTCCTGGGTGTAGGTGTTGCCGCAGCGGTAGACCGCCTGAGCATGGGCCGCCGGCGACATGGCCGCGCACCAGACCGCCGCGGCGAACGCCGCCCTGGCCAGGGCCCGGTGCGCGCGGAACATGCGGCCCATGCGGTGCCAGCCGGGCACCGGGCCCTGTGCCGGCGGCTGAATCGGATGCGGCGCGCCCGTGCGCTGCAGCGGCGTCGGATGAAACGGCATGCTCCCTCCCGGATGGGCCCGCTGTGCGGGCTCCTGGTTCTGATCGAACGGATGTTTCGCCGATCATAGCCGGGCGCACCGGGCGCAAGGGATGCGGCGCCCGGCGTGGTTCCGGGGGAGCGGCCGGCGTCAGGCGCCCCGGCGGGGAGCCGAATCGGGGCCCGCGTCCGGTTCGGTGCGGCCGGGCTCCGCGCCCGGGGCCTGCCCGGGCGTCGGGGGGCGGGGGGATTCGGTGTTCCGGCGGTCGTCCGTTTCCACGAACGTCGGGCTGGGACGGTCAGGGTCCTTGCGGGGCTTGCCGTCGGGAGAGTCGAGCTGGGTCACCATGGTGGTCTCCTGGGGGTGAATGGACGGGGCGGGGTCAGCCGCGCGCGGCGGTGGCACCGCCCTGCTGCAGCGTCTTCAGGATCTGCTCGTTGAACTGCGGAATGTCGTCGGGCTTGCGGCTGCTGATCCACTGGCCTTCCACCTGCACGGGCTGGTCGACCCACTGCGCGCCCGCGTTGCGCAGGTCGGTGGCGAGGCTCGGCCAGCTGGTCAGCGTCTTGCCCTTGACGAGGCCCGCATCGATCAGCAGCCAGGCGCCATGGCAGATCACGGCCACGGGCTTGCCGGCGCGGTCGATCGCCTGGACGAAGGCGCGGGCCTTCTCGTGGGTGCGCAGGTCATCGGCATTCACCACGCCGCCGGGCAGGACGACGGCGTCGAAAGCGTCGGGCGAAGCGTCGTCTAGCGTCTGGTCGACGTCGAAACGGTCGGCCTTGTCGACGTGGTTGAAGCCCTGTACCTGGCCGGGCTTGGGCGCGATGATCTGGACATCGTGGCCGGCGCCCTTCAGCGCATCGCGCGGGCCCGTCAGCTCCGCCTGTTCGAACCCGTCGGTGACGAGCAGGGCGACGCGGCGGCCGCCGGACTGGGAAGACGCGCCGGACGTGGAGGACGAAGGGGTGGAGGAAGAGGCCATGGAATGAAAGCTCCGGTGGGTGGACGAAACTTCCAATCTAGGGACGGCCGCACGCCGCGCCTGTCGGCCAAGGGCGATGATCCCCGTGGGTGCCCGCGCGGCACCCGCCCGTCACCGGGCGCGGCAGGCGGCGCGGATGAGCTTGCCGGCAGGGTCGCCCGGAATGCCGGCGAACACCACGGGCGCATCGTGTTCCTTGAACTCGGCGCGGGCGGTGACGGGCCCCTTCCAGTTCGGCTCCTGGTAGTAGCGCAGGGACAGGTACGAGCCCTTGCGCTGCACGCAGTCGAACACGGCCATGCCCTCATACGACTGGTAGGACACGTTGCGCGCGTTGGTGCGCAGGGAGCTGCGCGAAACGCGCACCTCCACCGCGACCTTCTCCTGCCAAGGCATGACCGTGGGGTTGATCTGCACCAGATCGCTTTCGCCGAGTTCGGGAAACCCATGGATGGTGAGCCACTCCTCCTTGCGCTGCACGGTCGCGTCGGGAGGGGCCGCCGGAGCCGCGGTGGACGCCGCAAGCGCGCGGCCGGACACGGCCTGCGCAGGCGCGGCCGGCTGCGCGGCGACCTCGCCGGCGACCAGGGCAGCGACCGACAGAACGATGTGGGCAGGCTGGGGCAATGGATCTCCAGAAGCGGGCCGGGGAAGGAACGGCCCAGACATCTTAAACGGTATTACCCAAAGGATGCCGCACAGCGGAATCACCCCAGTGTGACCCCGGCCGCATCCCGTCAGGGTATTCCTTCGCGGCCCGGTCGAGCGCGGCTCCCTAGAATCGGGGGGAGACAGCCCATAACGACAAGTTTCGGGGCCCTCGCGGCCCCGGGTGACCCAAGGAGCCCGCCGTGCCAGATTCTCCCTCCGAAGCCCCCGCGCCCCGCGCTCCGCAGCGGGTCGTCAAGAAGTACCCGAACCGCCGGCTCTACGACACCTCCACCTCCACCTACATCACGCTGACCGAGGTCAAGCAACTGGTGATGGACGGCGAGGACGTGGCCGTGCGCGACGCCAAGACCGGCGAAGACCTCACGCGCAGCATCCTGCTGCAGATCATCCTGGAAGAAGAGGCCGGCGGCGCCCCGATGTTCACCGAGGCCGTGCTGGCCAACATCATCCGTTTCTACGGCCATGCCATGCAGGGCTTCATGGGCGCCTACCTCGAGAAGAACGTGCAGATGTTCTCGGATTTCCAGGCGCGCATGGCGGAGCAGTCGCACGGGTTCACGCCCGAGATGTGGACGCAGTTCATGAACCCGCAATCGCCGCTCTACCAGGGCATGATGGGCCAGTACCGCGACCAGTCGCAGGCGATGTTCACGCAGATGCAGGAACAGATGCAGAAGCAGACGGAGCAGATGCTCGGGGCGTTCGGCATCAAGCGCTGAAGGGCTGCAAGGGCCGGCCGGCGGGCCTCAGCGGCGCGGGAGGAACACGGCGTCGAGCGTGGCCTTGCCCCCGGAGTGGTCGAGGTCCTTGAAGAAATCGTGCGTGTCCTTGAATTCGACGCATGTCCCGTGGAACGGGTCCCTGATCGTGATGCGGTAGCTGCCGCCTTCCCTCCTGACGTTGTCGAGCACCACGTGGCCGCGTCCCCGGTCCAGGATGGCCGGTCCCAGCGTGCCGATCCGGTCCGCCATCTCCTTCCAGAAGGCGTTCCTCGCCGCGTGGCGACGGCCGAATTGGTGGAAATTGGCCTCGTGGCTGACCACCACGGGTTCCAGCCCGGCCATGGCCTTCAGTGGGCCGGTGATGCCCTGCAGGGAGGCGGCCCGGTGGCCCTCCTCGGGCTGGAACTGGTCGGCCCGTCCGGGCGGCAGGTGTCCCTGGTCGAGCAGCAGCATGAGTGCGCATGCCATGGCGCCCTGGTCCTGGTCCGGCTGCAGGACCAGCATCCTGCCGTCGGGCAGCGGATGGCCCTGGAAGCGTCCCAGCTTCAGCGGAGGCACCGGTCGCCCGTTCACCATGAACGCTGCGCTGTGCCTGTCCGGGGTGAGTTCGATGCCGCCGATCCGCTGCTTCACGTGCGCCGCGGGAATGTCGCAAATGGCTCCGGTGGCCATCAGGTCACGCCGGCCATCCGACAGCGGGGGATAGCGCCGGACGGCTCCATCGGTGGAGGTGGCCAGGACATCCACGCTCAATCTCGTATGGTCCCACGGCATCGGCCCGCCGGGTACGACCGGCCGGAGAGGGGCCCCGCGGGCAAACGCGCCGACCACGTGGGGGTGCAGCGGCGTCCCGCCGGGACGGGTCATGCCCGCGATCCGGTCCAGGGGGAGCAGCGGCATCGTCGTCAGCGCGCCGAGTACCTCGGCCGGCGGTGCGGAGTGGCCGGACGCAGGGCCCGACGCGCCTGCCGCCGGGGGGCGGCCGGTGGGCGGGGCGGCGCCCTGCAAGGAGGCCCGGGGGCGCATGGCCGGGGGCGAGCCGGGGGCGCCCGGGCGGGGCGGCGTCCTTTGCCCGAGCGGCGGGCCTATGTAGAAACTCTCGGCGGCGCCGGATTGCGGCCGGGGAGGGCTTGCGGAAGTTTCGCCCCGTGCGTCCTGCCGCGCATGGGCACGGTTGCCACGGAACAGATGGGTCAGAGAAAGAGGTCTCATGGCGAGGACGAGGTGAGCAGATGGCCCATCGTAGGAAGATGCTCCGGTGCCTCCCCCGGGCGATCGCGAAGGCGCGCGCCGCGGCGCGAATGCCTATGATCCCGGCACACCACTGCGCGCCCTCCGCCCATGCAACGCTTCACGATTTCCCTCGACGACGAACTCGCCTCCCAGTTCGACGCGTTCATCGCCGAGAAGGGCTATGGCAACCGTTCCGAGGCCGTGCGCGACCTCATCCGGTCCAGGCTGGGGAGCGATTCCCTGGGCGAAGCGCCCGCGGGCGGGCGCCGGCAGGACAGGGATGGGAACTGGTGCGTTGCCAGCGTCAGCTACGTCTACGACCACCACGATCGGACGGTCACGAGCCGCGTCCTGGACCTGCAGCATGACCACCACGATCTGGTCGTCACCAGCCTCCACACCCATCTCGACCACGACCACTGCCTCGAGACGGTGGTGCTGCGCGGGCCGACGGCGGAGGTGAGGCCATGCGCCGAGCGCCTCGTGGCCCTGCGCGGCGTGCGCCATGGCAACGTGCACCTCGTGCCGCTGGAGCCGGGCAGCGGCACCCACTCGCACGGCGGCGCGGGCCCGCACGCGCACCTCAGGCCGCGGAACTGACGCGCCCGCTCCTGCGCCGAACGGCGTATGGCACTGCGGAAAAATGTGTGAAGAATCAGTATTTTTTCATACATCGCCGCCCGCCCCCATGCCAGCCCGTTTTCCCCGCCGTCTGCTCTGTTCCGCGCTCCTCGGAGGCGCGGCCGCCCATGCCCAGACCTCGCACCTGCCCGAGATCCAGGTCACCGGCCCCCGGGATTCGGCGATCGGCTCCGCGGACAGTGCGAGCGAAGGCGCCGTGGAGCGCGCCTCCTACCAGACGCGTCCCAGGCTGCGCCCCGGCGACATCGTCGAGGCGGTGCCGGGCGTGGTCGCCACGCAGCACTCGGGCGACGGGAAGGCCAACCAGTACTTCCTTCGCGGCTTCAACCTCGACCACGGCACCGATTTCGCGGTGGCGGTGGACGGCATGCCGGTGAACATGCCCACGCACGGCCATGGGCAGGGCTACGCCGACCTCCATTTCCTGATCCCGGAGCTGGTCTCGGGCGTGCGCTACCGCAAGGGGCCGTACTTCGCGCAGACCGGCGACTTCTCGCTGGCGGGCAGCGCCTCGCTCGACTACCTCGGCGTGCTGGAGGCACCCTTCGTGGAGGTCACCCGGGGCTCGCACGACTTCAGGCGGCTGCTGGCGGCCGGCTCGCGGACGGTCGCCGATCGGACATGGCTAGGCGCCATCGAGATCGAAGGCAACGACGGCCCCTGGGACGTGCCCGAAAATCTCCGGAAAGTGAATGCCGTCCTGCGCTATTCGCAGGGGTCGCCCGCCCGAGGCCTCAGCATCACCGCGATGGCCCACAAAAGCAGTTGGACCTCGACGGACCAGGTGCCCGAGCGGGCCGTGGACAGCGGCCAGATCGGCCGCTTCGGCAGCATGAACCCCACCGACGGCGGAAAGACGCAGCGCCTCAGCCTGTCGGGCCAGTGGTTCGACAGGGGGCCGGGGGGCGACACCCGGCTCGGCGCCTATGCCATCGACTACCGCTTCGACCTCTTCTCGGACTTCACCTACTTCCTTGCCAACCCTGCGGGCGGCGACCAGTTCGAGCAGACCGACCGGCGCCGGATCTATGGCGTGCACGGCGCGCACACCGCAGGCAACACGGTCGCCGGTTTCGACGGCGCGCTGAGCTTCGGGGCGCAGTGGCGCGGAGACCGTATCGGCCAGGTGGGCCTGTACGACACCGAGGCCCGCCGGCGGACGGGCACGGTGCGCGACGACAGGGTCTCGCAGGACCTGTTCTCGGTGTATGCCCAGCAGCTCGTCCACTTCAGTGACCGGTGGCGCGGCTATGCGGGGGTGCGCGGCGACGCGCTGCGCTACGGCGTGCACGGCCGCGAACCGCGGTACGGGGCCCTCAATGGGGGGCGCGGGAACGACGCCACCGTCAGCCCGAAGTTCGGGATGGCCTTCACGCCGGCGGCGTCCCACGAGCTGTACCTCAACGCGGGCGTCGGCTTCCACAGCAACGACGTGCGCGGCGCCACCATCGCCATCGACCCGAAGACCGGCGATCCGGCCGACCGCGTCCCGGTGCTGGTGAAAGGCCGTGGCGCCGAGGTCGGGTGGCGCTTCCAGCCGGGCGAGGACCTGACGGCGACGCTCGCATGGTGGAGGCTCGGCCTCGACTCCGAGCTGGTCTACACGGGGGACGCCGGCACGACGGAGCCCGGCAGGGCCAGCACCCGGCACGGCGTGGAGGCCACCCTGCGATGGCGGGCCAGCGCGGCTTGGCGCCTGGAGCTCGACGGCGCCCTGTCGCGCGCCCGCTTCCGCGGCGCCGCGCCCGAAGGCGAGGGCAATGACGTCGACAACGCGGTGGAGCGCGTGCTCGCCGCCGGTATCACCTACATCGAAGGCCCCTGGACGGCGTCGCTGCGGTTGCGCTACCTCGGCCCGCGCGCGCTGGACACGCGCAACAGCGTGCGCTCCCGCTCCACCACGCTGCTGAACTGGGGAACGCGCTACGCGGTGGACCGGCAGCTGACCCTGGGGCTCGATGTGTTCAATCTGGCGGGAAGCAAAGGCAACGACATCGAGTACTACTATGCGTCGTGCACCGCCGGAGAGGTCGCCGGCGGGGGCTGCAACGGCGGCGTGAACGGCCGCCACATCCATCCGATGGAGCCGCGCAGCGTTCGGATCAGCGCGCGCTACGCGTTTTAAGGACGCCGATGATCGGGAGCTCCACGCTCCCCGCATTTCACCGCGGTGGAAGCCACGCTCGGCGCCCCGCGCCCGGAACTGGGACAATACGGGGATGAGCGACGTTCTCTCCCCCACGAAAACACCCAAAGTCGGGTTCGTGAGCCTCGGCTGCCCGAAGGCCCTCACGGATTCCGAACTGATCCTCACGCAGCTGAGCGCCGAGGGCTACCAGACTTCCAAGACCTTCGAGGGCGCCGACCTCGTCATCGTCAACACCTGCGGCTTCATCGACGACGCGGTGAAGGAAAGCCTCGACACCATCGGCGAGGCGCTGGCCGAGAACGGCAAGGTGATCGTCACCGGCTGCCTGGGCGCGCGCGCGGGCGAGGGCGGCGGCAACCTGGTGCGCGAGATGCATCCGAGCGTGCTGGCCGTCACCGGCCCGCACGCCACGCAGGAGGTGATGGACGCCGTCCACCAGAACTTGCCCAAGCCGCACGACCCGTTCATCGACCTCGTGCCCGGCAATTTCGGCGTGGCGGGCATCAAGCTCACGCCCAAGCACTATGCGTACCTCAAGATCAGCGAGGGCTGCAACCACCGCTGCACCTTCTGCATCATTCCGTCGATGCGCGGCGACCTGGTCTCGCGCCCCGTGGGCGACGTGCTGAGCGAGGCGAAGGCGCTCTTCGAAGGCGGTGTGAAGGAACTGCTGGTGATCAGCCAGGACACGTCGGCCTACGGCGTGGACGTGAAGTACCGCACCGGCTTCTGGGACGGCAAGCCCGTGAAGACGCGCATGCTGGAGCTGGTGCAGACGCTGGGCGAGATCGCCGAGCCCTACGGCGCCTGGGTGCGCCTGCACTACGTGTACCCGTACCCGAGCGTGGACGAGGTGATTCCGTTCATGGCCACGGGCAAGATCCTGCCCTACCTGGACGTGCCGTTCCAGCACAGCCACCCCGACGTGCTCAAGCGCATGAAGCGGCCGGCCAGCGGCGAGCGCAACCTCGAGCGCATCCAGCGCTGGCGCGAGGCCTGCCCCGAGCTGGTGGTGCGCAGCACCTTCATCGCCGGCTTCCCGGGCGAGACGGAAGAGGAGTTCCAGCACCTGCTCGACTTCCTGCGCGAGGCGCAGATCGACCGCGCGGGCTGCTTCGCCTACAGCGACGTGAACGGCGCCGTGGCCAACGAGCTGCCCGGCATGCTGCCGATGGAAGTGCGCGAGGAGCGCCGCGCGCGCTTCATGGCCGTGGCCGAGGAGGTGTCCATCGAGCGCCTGCGGCGCCGCGTGGGCGCGACCATGCAGGTGCTGGTGGACCATGCGCCGGCGCTGGGCCGCAAGGGCGGCACGGGCCGCAGCTATGCCGATGCGCCCGAGATCGACGGCGTGGTGCACCTGCTGCCGCCCGAGAAGATCAGCAAGCAGCTGAAGGTGGGCGAGTTCACGCGCGCGCAGATCGTGGGCGTGCAGGGCCACGACCTGGTCGCAAAACCTATCTAGGCTTCCTCCTGGGGGTCTGGTGTTCGGCCGCCAGGGCGGCTGATCCGCTATCCAAGAGATAGCAACTTTTGCTGCACGCCCGCATGCCGCCTGCATAAGATCGCAGCATGTTCTTCCCGCTGCCGCGCACCGCCACCGCTCCGTTCTGCCCTTCGGAGGTGAAGGGCTCCGTCCGCATCGATCCCGGCCTGCCGTTCCACAAGAAGCTGCTGCGGTACGCGGGCCCCGGGCTGCTGGTATCCGTGGGCTACATGGACCCGGGCAACTGGGCGACCGACATCGAGGCAGGCTCGCGGTTCGGCTACGGGCTGCTGTTCGTCGTGCTGCTCGCCAGCCTGGCGGCGATGCTGCTGCAGACGCTGTGCGTGCGGCTCGGGCTGGTGGCGCAGAAGGACCTGGCGCAGCTGTGCCGGGAACGCTACGGGCCCGCGGCCAACCGGTTCCTGTGGGCGGGCGCCGAGCTGGCGATCATCGCCTGCGACCTGGCCGAGGTGCTGGGCGGTGCGCTGGCGCTGCACCTGCTGCTCGGGGTGTCGATTCCCGTGGGCATCGGCATCACCGCGTTCGATACGCTGCTGGTGCTGGGCCTGCAGGGCGCGGGCTTCCGGCGGGTGGAGGCGATCGTGCTGGGGCTGGTGGGCACGATCGCGGCCTGCTTCGCGGTGGAGCTGGCCTTCGCCCGGCCGCTCTGGTCCGAGGTGGCGATCGGCTTCGCGCCCAGCCTGGAGCGCCTGCAGCAGCCCGGGGCGCTGTACCTGGCCATCGGCATCGTGGGCGCCACGGTGATGCCGCACAACCTCTACCTGCATTCGTCCGTGGTGCAGACCCGGCTGGTGGAGGACAGCGACGCCGGACGCCGCGAGGCGATCCGCTTCTGCACGCTGGACGCGGTGATTTCGCTGTCGCTGGCCCTGCTGGTGAACGCCGCCATCATGGTGCTGGCCGCGAGCGCTTTCCACGACCATGGCCGCCACGACGTCGCCGACATCGCGGACGCCTACCGCCTGATCGAGCCGCTGGTGGGCAGCGCGCTGGCGGCCACGCTGTTCGGCATCGCGCTGCTCGCGTCGGGCCAGAGTTCCACCTTCACGGGCACGATCGCCGGGCAGATCGTGATGGAAGGGTTTCTCCAACTCAAGATTCCCTGCTGGCAGCGCCGCCTCATCACTCGCGTGCTGGCGCTGGTGCCGGCGCTGGTGGGCGTGTGGTGGCTGGGCGACGACGGCGTCGGCAAGATGCTGGTGCTGAGCCAGGTGGTGCTGAGCTTCCAACTGCCGTTCGCGATGTGGCCGCTGATCCGCTTCACGAGCGACCGCTCGCTGATGGGAGGGTTCGCGAACGGGCGCGCGGTGCGGTGGCTGGCCTGGGCGCTGTTCGCGGTGATCTCGGTGGCGAACGTCTGGCTGGTGGGGGCGGTGCTGGCGGGCTGAAGCCTTGTCGGCGCCGCGGCATACGCAATTCCACGGAAGGATTTTGCGAACGGTTGAGCTCTAATGCCGGGGTTTCCACTCATGGACGTGCGCACATCGTCTGCCCGCACTCCTGTTTCCCCATGACCTCTTCCCCCCGATCCTCCATGGCCGCTTCCACCAGCGAAGCCGCCCCTGCCGCGCCCGCGCCATCCAAAGTGGGCACCGTCCTGCGCGTGACGGGCGGCAACTTCATGGAGATGTTCGACTTCTTCCTGTTCGGCTTCTACGCCACGCAGATCTCCAAGGCGTTCTTCCCCGCGGGCGACGAGTTCGCCTCGCTCATGCTGACGTTCATGACGTTCGGCGCGGGCTTCCTGATGCGCCCCCTGGGCGCCGTCTTCCTGGGGGCATACGTCGACCGTGTCGGCCGCCGCCAGGGCCTGATCGTCACGCTCGCGCTGATGGCGCTGGGCACGCTGCTCATCGCCTGCGTGCCAGGCTACGCGACCATCGGCCTCGCGGCGCCGCTGCTGGTGCTGGTCGGCCGGCTGCTGCAGGGCTTCTCGGCCGGCGTGGAGCTGGGCGGGGTGTCGGTGTACCTCGCCGAGATGGCGACGCCGGGCCGCAAGGGCTTCTACGTGAGCTGGCAGTCGGCCAGCCAGCAGGTGGCGATCATCGTCGCGGCGGCGCTGGGCTACTGGCTCAACGTGACCTTCGTGCCGCAGGAGATCGCCGACTTCTACTGGCGCGTGCCGTTCTTCGTGGGCTGCCTTATCGTGCCGGTGCTGTTCATCATCCGCCGCTCGCTGCAGGAGACGGAAGAGTTCAAGGCGCGCAAGCACCGCCCGTCCACGCGCGAGATCTTCCGCTCCATCGTCTCCAACTGGGGACTGGTGATCGCGGGGATGATGATGGTGGCGATGACCACCGTGTCGTTCTACCTCATCACCGTCTACACGCCCACCTTCGGCAAGAGCGTGCTGCACCTGAGCACCACCGATGCGCTGGTCGTGACGCTGTGCGTGGCGCTGTCCAACTTCTTCTGGCTGCCGGTGATGGGCGCGCTCTCCGACCGCGTGGGCCGCAAGCCGCTGCTGGTGGCCTTCACGGTGCTGACCATCCTCACCGCGTACCCGGCCCTGAAGTGGCTGGTGGCCGCGCCGGACTTCGTGCGCATGCTGGAGGTCGAGCTGTGGCTGTCGTTCCTCTACGCAAGCTACAACGGCGCGATGGTCGTCGCGCTCACGGAAGTGATGCCTGTGGACGTGCGCACGGTGGGCTTCTCGCTGGCCTACAGCCTGGCCACGGCGGTGTTCGGCGGCTTCACGCCGGCCGTGGCCACGGGCCTGATCGAATGGTCGGGCGACAAGGCCGCGCCGGGCTGGTGGATGACGGCGGCGGCGGTGTGCGGGCTGCTGGCCACGCTGCGGCTGTACCGCCGGGCTGCCGGGCGGCGGTAACCCCCCGTGGTCAGTTGGTCGGATAGGCCGTGAGAAGGATCCACTGGCTGCCGACCACCTGGAAATCGAGCTGAATGTTCGAGAACTGCGAAGCCGTCTTGGTGGTGCACTGGCCCTGGGCGTTCGCTGCCGTGCAGTTGAAGCCGCCGATCTTGTCTTTTTTGAGCACGCTGTAGACGGTCACCTTCTGCCGGGCGGTGTTGCCAGGGCAGTTGACCGCGGTGCCCGTGTATTTCTTCGGGTCGAGGTAGTTGTTCCAGAAGCCCTTGTATTCCTCCACGCTGGAGAAGAGGGTCTTGGTGGCCTGGCTCGTGCCGGCGGGCGGCGTGGCGCCGAAGACGTGCTGGTTGAGGTGGCCTCCCGCGGCATTGTTGTTGGCCGAGACCCCGCTCTGCTGCACGGATGCGATCGCACGGCACGGCTCGGCCTGGGCCTCGGCCGTGTATATGCCTGCAGCGAGGGCGATCGCTGCAAGCAGAGGGGTGGCAGCGTGCCGACGGAACGCGTGCGGAACGCGCAAAGCCGAAGGTTGGAGGGTTGGCATGGTCATGTGTGTTCTCCCTGGAGACATCTCCATGTCCATTTTTGGGTGGTATGCGGAGCCGCGCGCTGAAGGATCGCTGAATTGTTCTGAAGAGCGCTGAATGGCCCGGTGTAGGCGGGCGAAAAAAAGGGCACCGGCCCTGCGGCCCGTGCCCTTTCCCTGGATGTGCGTGAGCACTCGCCGCCCGGCAGGCGGCATGCCGCTCAGACGCGCTTGCGGTATTCGCCCGTGCGCGTGTCGATTTCGATCTTGTCGCCCTGGCTGACGAACAGCGGCACGGGCACTTCGAAGCCGGTGGCGATCTTGGCGGGCTTGAGCACCTTGCCGGACGTGTCGCCCTTGACGGCGGGTTCCGTCCAGGTGATTTCACGCTCGACGCTGGTGGGCAGTTCGACGGAGATGGCCTTGCCGTCGTAGAACACCACTTCGAGGGACATGCCGTCTTCCAGGTAGTTCAGTGCGTCGCCCATGTTCTCGGCTTCGACTTCGTACTGGTTGTATTCGGTGTCCATGCAGACGTACATCGGGTCGGCGAAGTACGAGTACGTGCATTCCTTCTTGTCGAGGATGACGTTGTCGATCTTGTCGTCGGCCTTGTAGACGTTTTCGGTGCCGAAGTTGCCGATCAGGCTCTTGAGCTTCATGCGCACGGTGGCGGCGCCGCGGCCGCCGCGGGCGTATTCGGTCTTCAGGACGACCATCGGGTCCTTGCCGTGCATGATCACGTTGCCGGCGCGGATTTCTTGAGCGATTTTCATAGCAGATTTGCCTGGGTTGGGGCCGCTCAACGCACCGGAGCGCCCTGCCCAAGCCGGGCAGCGAGGCGCGGCGGATGCGACGAGGGCGCCGGGCATGTTCCGCGGCGGGGGATGCGCCGGCCGCACGCTTTTGCCAAGCGTGCCGGCCCATGAAGGCGCAAAACCCCGGATTTTAGCTTTTTTCCCGTACGAACCCGAGCAGTTGCGTCACGAGGTCGTCCTGGGCGAGCAGCCGCGAGCGCGCCGCCTGCACGCAGCCGCGCCAGTCCGCCAGGGTGGAAGGGTGCAGGGGCGGCACGGCGGCATCGGTGGGGTCGATGCCGTTCCAGGCGTGGTGGAAGCGCCGCAGCGACGCCGGGGCCTGCAGCCAGTCGAGGAATGCGTCGAGCTTGGCGTGGTGGGCGCCGTCGTCCTGCGGGTAGATGTGCCAGACGAAGGGTTGGCCCGCCCAGAGCGCGCGCACCAGCGAATCCTCGCCGCGCACGGCGTTCAGGTCGCAGGCGAGCAGCATCTCGTCGAACGCCGTCTGGGGGCAGGGTTCGAGGAAGGTGATCGGAAAGACCGGCACAGGAACGGCAGGACCGCCTTGCAGTGCCGAACGCACGGCCGCGGTGGCGCGCCCCGGCGTGGCGAGCAGGTGCGCGTCGCCGCGTTCGGCGAGCCGGCCCAGCAGTGCGGGCAGCCCGGCGGGCTCGTAGCAGAAGAGCGAGACGGCGAAGGCTCCCGGCGCGATGCCGTGGCGCTCGCGCCAGCCCGCCCGGTCGAACGCCGCCTGGCGTTCCGGCAGATCGGGCTCGCGCAACAGGCCGCCGGTGCGCTCCGTGAAGCCGGGGTAGAAGAACCAGCGCGTGCGGCCCGCGCCCGGGCCCGAGAAGAGCGGCGAGGGCAGGCGGTGGCTGCGCTCGACGTAGCCCTCGGCCGACAGGTATTCGAGGTTGATCCACACCGGCTGCCGGGCCTGCCCGTCCGCAGCGGGCGGCGGCAGGCCGGCCAGGAAGCCTTCGGGAACGTCGCAGCCGAAGGCCTCGACGAGCACGTCGCACGGCGAGGCGGCGACCGGGCCCGCGGGCCAGGGAAGCACCTCGACGCCCGGTGCGCCCTGCGGCGCCATCCAGGCGAGCGCGGAGGCGTCGTCGGTCCACAGCCGCACGCGGTGGCCGCGTGCGCCCAGCTGGGCCGCGAGGCGCCAGCAGACGCCGATGTCGCCGAAGTTGTCGATCACGCGGCAGAAGAGGTCCCAGGCGGACGGGGCGGTGGTGTGTTTCGGTGCGGTCATGGGGCGTCCTCCGCTGTGGGGGTTTCGCGCAGGTGGTCCACCAGCAGCCGCGCCACGCTGGAGAGCGCGTCTCCCGAGCGCACGCACAGCGCCAGCCGGCGCCGCGCCCAGGGCTCCGCCAGCGCGACGGTGCGCAGCGGCAGGGTGCCGAGGTAGAGCCGCGCACTGCCGCGCGGCAGCACGCCCACGCCGAGGCCGGCCGACACCATGAGGCAGAGCGCGTCGTAGCTCGTCACCTGGATGCGCAGCCGCAGCGGCATCCCGGCCTCGGCCGCCGCGCGCGTCAGCAGGTTGTTGATCGCGCTGCCCGGGTGCACGCCCACGAAGTCGCAGTGCAGCGCCTCGGCCAGCCGCACGCTGCGCCGGCGCGCCAGGGCATGGCCCCGGGGCGCCACCAGCACGAGTTCGTCCTCGCGGTAGGGCAGCAGCGTGACGCGGTCGCCGTAGTTGCCGTGGTTCAGGATGCCGATGTCGGCCGCGTTCTCCGCGACCGAGCGGGCGATCGCGCTGCTGATCTGCTCTTCCAGCCGCACCTGCACCTGGGGGTGCGCCGCCATGAAGCGCTGCAGATCGCGCGGCAGGAACTGGGTGATGGCGGAGATGTTGGCCACCACGCGCACCTGGCCGCGCACCCCCGCACGGTAGTCGCCCATCTGGGCGGCGATGCCGTCCAGGTCGTTGAGCACGCCCCGCGCCATGTCGAGCAGCGCATAGGCGGCGGCCGTGGGCTCGCTGCCGCGGTTGCTGCGCGCGAACAGGTCCACGCCCAGGGCATGCTCCAGTTCCGCGAGGCGCCGGCTGGCGGCCGATGCCGCGATGTGCTCGCGCGCCGCGGCGCGGGCGATGGCGTTCTCCTCCATCACCGCCACGAAGAGGCGCAGGGACACGGGATCGAGTTTCATGGGCGCTAGTCTGCCATGCCGTTTTGCGATGGCACCTTCTCGATTGGGCGTTTTGCGGCCGCGCCGGGGCTGGGCATGATGCGCGCCATGCAGGAGACATCCCCCATGGAATCCACGGCGGCGCGGGCGAACGCCCCGTCCGCCATCCCCGCCACCCCCGCGGCCCTGGCCGGCGTGCGGGTGATCGAGATGGGCCAGCTCATCGCGGGCCCGTTCTGCGGCAAGACGCTCGGCGAGTTCGGCGCCGACGTGGTGAAGATCGAGGCCACGGGCGCGGGCGATCCGTTGCGCAACTGGCGCATGCTGAAGGAGGGCACCTCCGTCTGGTGGCAGGTGCAGTCGCGCAACAAGCGCTCGGTGGCGCTGGACCTGCGCCAGCCCGAGGGGCAGGAGATCGCCCGCCGTCTGATCGCCGAGGCCGACGTGCTCATCGAGAACTTCCGCCCCGGCACGCTGGAGGACTGGGGCATGTCGCCCGAGGCGCTGCACGCGCTCAATCCGGGCCTGGTGATCCTGCGCATCTCGGGCTACGGCCAGACGGGCCCCTACCGCGACCTGCCGGGCTTCGGCGTGATCGGCGAGGCCATGGGCGGGCTGCGCCACCTGACGGGCGAGCCCGGCCGCGTGCCGGTGCGCGTGGGCGTGTCGATCGGCGACACGCTGGCGGCGCTGCACGGCGCGATCGGCGTGCTGACGGCGCTCTACCACCGCAAGGTGAACGGCGGCCAGGGGCAGGTGATCGACGTGGCGCTGCACGAGGCGGTGTTCAACGTGATGGAAAGCCTGATCCCCGAATACAGCGCGTTCGGCGCCGTGCGCGACGCCGCGGGCAGCGCGCTGCCGGGCATCGCCCCTTCCAACGCCTACCCGTGCACGGACGGCTGGGTGCTGGTGGCCGGCAACGGCGACAGCATCTTCCGGCGGCTCATGGAGGCGATCGGCCGGCCGGACCTGGCCGCGGCGCCCGATCTGGGGAGCAACGCCGGCCGCGTGGCGCGCGTGCAGGAGATCGACGCCGCGATCGGCGCCTGGACGGCCGGGCGCACGGTGGCCGAGGTGATGGAGACGCTCGCAGCGGCGCGCGTGCCTGCCGGCAAGGTCTACACGGCGCGCGACATCGCGGAAGATCCGCACTACCGCGCCCGCGAGATGCTGCTGCCGCAGACCACGCGCGACGGCTACACGGTGGAGGTGCCGGGCATCGTGCCCAAGCTCTCGGCCACGCCGGGCACGGTCCGCTCCAGCGCCCCGCGGCTGGGCGACGACACCGATGCGGTGCTGCGCGAGGCAGGCCTGAGCGAGGCGCAGATCGCGCTGCTGCGCGAGAAGGGGGTGGTGCAATGAATGGCAACGCTGTTGGCGGCGTGTGGCAGGGCGCCGGGCGCCGCATCCACATGCAGGAGGTGGGGACGCGCGACGGCCTGCAGATGGAGCAGGCCTTCGTTCCCACGGAAGACAAGATCGCGCTGGTGGATGCGCTGTCGGACGCGGGGCTCGCCAAGATCGAAGTGACGGCCTTCGTCTCGCCCTCGGCGATTCCCGCGCTGCGCGACGCCGAGATCGTGATGCGCGAGATCGCGCGCCGCCCCGGCGTGGTGTATGCGGCGCTGGTGCCGAACGTGCGCGGTGCGGAGCGCGCGATCGAGGCGCGCACCGACGAGCTGAACCTGGTGATGTCCGCCAGCGAAACGCACAACCTCGCCAACCTGCGCATGACGCGCGCGCAGTCGTTCGCCTCGCTCGCGCAGGTGGTGGCCGCCGCGCAGGGGGCGGGCGTGGCGGTGAACGTGTCGCTCTCGTGCGTGTTCGGCTGCCCGATGGAAGGCGACGTGGCCGAAGCCGAGGTGTTCGGATGGGTGCAGCGCTTCGCGGACCTGGGCGTGGCCGGCATCACGCTGTGCGACACGACGGGCATGGCGCATCCTGCCCAGGTGGCGACGCTCGTCGCCGCGGCGCGCGCGCGCTGGCCGGGCCTGGTGTTCACCCTGCATTTCCACAACACGCGCGGCATGGGCCTCGCCAACGTGCTCGCCGCGATCGGCGCGGGCGCCGACCGCTTCGATGCCTCGCTCGGCGGGCTGGGCGGCTGCCCCTACGCACCGGGTGCCTCGGGCAACGTCTGCAGCGAAGAGGTCGTTCACGCGCTGGCGCTCATGGGCTACGACACGGGCGTGGACCTGGCGGCGCTGCTCGCCGCCGCGCGGCGCCTGCCCGCGCTCATCGGCCACGACATTCCCGGCCAGCTCGCCAAGGCCGGGCGGCGCCTGGACCTGCATCCGGTGCCGGCGGATTTCGAGGCCATTCGCGAACGGGCGATGGCGAGATAGCAGAAAAACACAACGATAGGAGACACACCATGCCCACGCTTCCTTCCCTCTCTGGCCGCCTGCCGCGCCGCCGCGCGCTGCAGGCGCTCGCCGCCGCCCTCTGCGCGCCCGCTCCGTTCGCCTGGGCGCAGGACGGCTATCCCTCCAAGCCGATTACGCTGATCGTGCCGCAGGCCGCCGGCGGCGCGAACGACGCGATCGCGCGGGTGGTGGCGCAGCGCCTGTCGGAGCAGATGGGCCAGAGCGTGGTGGTGGACAACCGGCCTGGCGCGGGCGGCACCCTCGCCACCGCGGCCACGGCACGCGCGAAGCACGACGGCTACACGCTGCTGCTCACGGCCGACAGCGCCCACGTCATCGGCCCGGCGCTCTACCGCAATCCCGGCTTCGATCCGGTGAAGGACTTCGAACCCGTGGCGCCGGTGGCCACGGCGGGCTACGTACTGGTCGCGCATCCGTCGTTCCCCGCCAACGACATCGCGGGCCTGATCGCGCTCGCCAAGGCCAGGCCCGGCGAATACGCGATCGCCTCGGCGGGCAACGGCACGCTCAACCACCTGATCGGCGAGATGCTGCAGAAGGCCGCGGGCATCCGGCTGCAGCACGTGCCCTACAAGGGATCGGCCGCCGCCGCGACGGACGTGGCCGGCGGGCAGGTGCCGCTGTCGGTGCAGAGCCTGCCGTCCTGCATCGCCTTCATCAAGGCCGGCAAGCTCAAGGTGCTCGGCGTGGTCAACAGCCGCCCGGTGGCCGCGCTGCCCGGCGTGCCGACGATAGGCCAGACGCTGCCGGGCTTCGGCCAGTCGCCCTGGTATGCGCTGTTCGCGCCGGCCGGCACGCCCGCGCCCATCGTCGCGCGCCTGCAGGCCGAAGTGGCCCGGGCACTGGAGCAGAAGGACGTGGTGGACAAGCTCGCCGGCGTGGGCTGCGAGCCGTTCAAGGGCACGTCCGCCCAGCTCGGTGCGCTGGTGCAGGCCGAGCTGCCGCAGTGGGCGCGCGTGGTGAAGGAGACCGGCGCCACGGTGGACTGACGGCCGCGCGGCGCGGCGCGCAAGCAGAGAACGCAACACATAACGACCCAGGAGACAACGACATGCAACCTTCCTTCCCCCGCCGGCTCGCGCTGGCCACCCTGGCGGCCGCGGCCTGCGCGGTCCTGCCGGCGGCGGCCCTGGCACAGGGTGCCTACCCGGCCAAGCCGGTGACCCTCGTCGTGCCCACCGCGGCCGGCGGCACCACGGATCTCTCGGCGCGCATGCTCGCGCAGGCGCTCGGGCCGGTGCTCGGCCAGTCGGTGGTGGTGGACAACAAGGGCGGCGGCAACGGCAACATCGCGGCCGGCGCCGTCAAGCGGGCCGAGCCCGACGGCTACACGCTGCTCATGCAGTACTCGGGCTACCATGTGATCTCGCCGCTGCTCACGGCGCAGAAAACCTGGGACATGGGCGACTTCCAGCCCGTGGCGAACATGCTCTCCGCGCCGCAGATCATCGTGGTGCGCGAGGGCCTGCCCG
This sequence comes from Acidovorax sp. PRC11, assembly GCF_031844105.1. Lineage (NCBI taxonomy): Bacteria > Pseudomonadati > Pseudomonadota > Betaproteobacteria > Burkholderiales > Comamonadaceae > Acidovorax > Acidovorax sp. PRC11. The sequence goes on from NZ_JAUZUQ010000007.1 coordinate 94,262, forward strand.
TGAAGACGCTGGGCGAGCTCATCGCCTACGCGAAGGCCAATCCCGGCAAACTGAATTACGCCTCGTCCGGCAACGGCTCGCTGCAGCACGTGACCGGCGCCATGCTGGAGCAGCAGGGCGGCATGAAGATGGTGCACGTGCCCTACAAGGGCACCGGCCCCGCGCTGCAGGATCTGCTGGGCGGGCAGGTGGATCTCACCTTCGGCACGGCGCCGCCCTTCATGCCGCACATCCAGGCCGGCAAGCTGCGCGTGCTGGCCGTCACGGGCAAGGAGCGCCTGCCCAGCCTGCCGAACGTGCCCACCACGGCCGAGGCGGGCTATCCGCAGGTGAACGCCACGTCGTGGTTCGCGCTGTTCGCGCCCGCGAACACGCCCAAACCCGTGGTCGACAAGCTGGTGGCCGATGTGCGCACCGTGGTGCAGAGCCCGGCCTTCCAGCAGAAGGCGCAGGAGCAGGGCGCCACGGCCGATTACCAGGCACCGCAGCAGCTCGGCGCGCGCGTGAAGTCGGACCTGGCCAACTGGGCGCAGGTGATCAAGGCGGCGAACATCCAGGCCGAGTGAGGCGACAGGAGAACCGGAGAAGCGTTTTCCAACGATTCCATCGCGCCATTTTTAAGGGTTTCCCCCATTGCGGCTTCGTGCTGCATTTCAGGGCCTCCATGCACCGCATGGGGGCTTTTTTGATGCCGTGCCGCACCAAGGGTGTGCAGCATCGAAAACGCTTTGAATGATTGAATTTTTTCTTTAACATGCGCCCGTTGTAAATTTTTTATCAAACGTTGTCGCCGGAGCTCATGCCGCTTTTGCGGGTTCCGTGCTGCGATCGCCGTCCTTCCTTTCCTCCATGCCCGACCTTCCAGACGTTGCCGGCGATACCGTATCGATCGCGATCCGCATCGGCCGCGCGCGTCCCACGCTGACGCGCTCGCACCAGCAGATGGCGGACTACGTGCTGGCACATCCGCTGCAGGCCGCGACGATGCCGATCGACGAACTCGCGGCGGCGGTGGGCGTGTCCATCGCCACGGCCAACCGTTTCGCGCGGGCGATCGGCCTCGAGGGCTATCCGATGTTGCGGGCCGAACTGGTGAAGGGGTTCGAGGCCATGCTGGCGCCCATCGAGAAGATGCGCATCAAGCTGGAAAAGCCCACCTCCATCCGCGACGTGTTCGCCGCCGCGCTGGAAGAGAGCCAGCGCAACATCGCCGCCACGCGCGAAGCGCTGGACCCTGCCGCCTGCGAGGCGGCGGTGCAGGCGCTGCTGGGCGCGCGCCGCATCTACCTGGCGGGCTTCGGCGCGAGCGGCTGGCTGGCCGGCCTGCTGCAGCGCGGCCTCGACGCGTACTGCGACAACGTGCACCTGCTGGCCGGCGTGGGCGGCTCGTCCTACGGCGCGCGCATGCTGCCGCGCATGGGCGGGGACGACCTGCTCGTCGCCATCAGCTATCCGCGCTACCTCACAGATACCGTGGTGCTGGCGCAGGGCGCCTACGAGCGCGGCGTGCAGGTGCTGGCGCTTACCGACGGGCCGCAGTCGCCGCTCGTGCCGTTCGCCCACGGCTGCCTGTTCGCCCACACCGAAAACCAGTACGCGGCCAATTCCGAATCGTCGGCGCTGGCCCTGATCGAGGCGCTGACCAGTGCGGTGGCCCACCAGTCGCGGGAATCGGTGAAGACCGCCGCCCGCATGACGGAGGCGGTGCTGCCGTGGCTGCACGACAGCGCCCGCAGCCGGCTCGCGCCGCGCTCGGCCGACGCCGGGCAGCGGCGGGCGGAGGCGCGCGCCGCCGGACGCTGAGCACCGCCGACCCGCGCCCACGCGCCGCCTTCTTCCGCTTCGTTCCGTTCTTCCGTCCGCACGCATTCCCTTCGCCGCTTTTTGCCGATACCGCCCGCAATGACCGCCTCCGCCGCTTCCCTGTCCGCCGTTCGCCCCGCGCCCGTGATCGCCATCCACGGCGGCGCGGGCACGCTGAACCGCGCCCACATCAGCCCCGCCCAGGAGCAGGCCTACCACGCCGCGCTGCAGGACGTGCTGCGCGCGGGCCAGGCCGTGCTGGCGCGGGGCGGCAGCGCGGTGGATGCGGTCTGCGAGGCCGTGCGCCTGCTGGAGGAATGCCCGCTGTTCAACGCCGGCCACGGCGCGGTGTTCACGGCCGATTCCACGCACGAGCTGGACGCGGCGGTGATGGACGGCGCCAACCTCGCGGCCGGCGCGGTGGCGGGCGTGGCGCACGTGCGCAATCCGGTGCTGGCGGCCCGCGCGGTGATGCTGCACGGCCAGCACGTGCTGATGGCCGGCGAAGGTGCCGAGCGCATGGCGCGCGACGCGGGCCTGGAGATGGTGGAGCCGTCGCATTTCTCGACCGACGCGCGCCGCGCGCAGCTGGAGGCCGCGCGCGCCAGCCAGCGCGGCGCCGTGCTGGACCACGACGGCGCCGCTGCGCTGGCGGGCCGCGCCCTCGACGAGGACCGCAAGATGGGCACCGTCGGCGCCGTGGCGCTGGATGCGCACGGCCACCTCGCCGCCGCCACTTCCACGGGCGGCATGACCAACAAGCGCCCCGGCCGCGTGGGCGACAGCCCGCTGATCGGCGCGGGCACCTATGCCGACGACCGCACGGCGGCCGTCTCCTGCACCGGCCACGGCGAGAGCTTCATCCGCGTGGCGGCCGCGCACGACCTCTGCGCGCGCATGGCCCACGGCGGCGCGGCGCTCGGCGACGCGGCGGACGCCGTGGTGCACGGCACGCTCGCGGCCCTCGGCGGCACGGGCGGGCTGATCGCCGTGGACCGCCACGGCAACGTCTGCCTGCCCTTCAACACCGAGGGCATGTACCGCGGATTCGCCCGCGTGGGCGAAGCGCCCGAGACCTCCATCTACCGCTGAGGGCCCGGCGCCCGCGCCCCCGCCCTCCGCTCCACGACCGATCTTCCCTTCGCCCGACATGAAATCCACCGCCCCGACCGCCTCCACGACCCTCGCCCTGCCCGAGCAGCGCGTGCTGGCCGTGGATGACCTCACCATCCGCTTCGCCAATTCCGAGCGCACGGTGGACGCCGTGCGCCACCTCTCCTTCCACGTGGACCGCGGAGAAACCCTGGCCATCGTGGGCGAGTCGGGCTCGGGCAAGTCCGTCACCTCGCTGGCGCTGATGCGGCTCGTGGAGCACGGCGGCGGCAAGATCATCGGCGGCTCGGTGGCGCTGCGCCGCCGCAGCGGCCAGGTGCTGGACGTGGCCCGTGCCAGCAACGCCGTGATGCGCGACGTGCGCGGCGCCGACGTGGCCATGATCTTCCAGGAGCCGATGACCTCGCTCAACCCGGTGTTCACCGCGGGCGAGCAGATCGCCGAATCCATCCGCGTGCACCAGGGCAAGGACCGCGCCGCCGCGCGCGCCGAGGCGCTGCGCATGCTGGAGCTGGTGCGCATCCCCGAGGCGCGCAACGTGCTGGACCGCTTCCCCCACCAGCTCTCGGGCGGCATGCGCCAGCGCGTGATGATCGCCATGGCCCTGTCGTGCAAGCCGCAGCTGCTGATCGCCGACGAGCCCACCACCGCGCTCGACGTCACCATCCAGGCGCAGATCCTGCAGCTCATCCGGCAACTGCAGGACGAGATGCACATGGGCGTGATCTTCATCACCCACGACATGGGCGTGGTGGCCGAGGTGGCCGACCGCGTGCTGGTGATGTACCGCGGCGACAAGGTGGAGGAGGGCCCGTCGGACCGCGTCTTCGCCGCGCCGCAGCATGCCTACACCCGGGCGCTGCTGTCGGCCGTGCCCAAGCTGGGCGCCATGCAGGGCACCGACCTGCCGCGCCACTTCGACCTCATCGGCGCCGATGGCACACCCGACACGGAGGCGGTGCTCGAATCCACCCCTGCCGACACCCGCCCCGCGGGCGCCCACCCCATCCTGCGCGTGAAGGACCTGGTGACGCGCTTCGACCTGCGCGCCGGCCTCTTCAACCGCGTGCAGCGCCGCGTGCATGCGGTGGAGCGCGTGAGCTTCGATCTCTATCCCGGCGAGACGCTCGCCCTGGTGGGCGAATCCGGCTGCGGCAAGTCCACCACCGGCCGCTCGCTGCTGCGCCTGGTGGAAAGCCAGAGCGGTGCCATCGAGTTCGGCGGGCGCAATATCCTGGACCTGCCCACCTCCGAAGTGCAGGCCCTGCGCCGCGACATCCAGTTCATCTTCCAGGACCCGTTCGCCTCGCTCGACCCGCGCCTCACGGTGGGTTTCTCGATCATGGAGCCGCTCTTGGTGCACAAGATCGGCACCCGCGAGGAGGCGCAGGCCCGCGTCGATTGGCTGATGGAAAAGGTGGGCCTGCCGCGCGAGCATGCGCAGCGCTACCCGCACGAATTCTCCGGCGGCCAGCGCCAGCGCATCGCGATCGCGCGCGCCCTGGCGCTCAACCCCAAGGTGGTGGTGGCCGACGAATCCGTCTCGGCGCTCGACGTCTCCATCCAGGCGCAGATCGTCAACCTGATGCTGGACCTGCAGCGCGAGCTGGGCGTGGCCTTCCTCTTCATCTCGCACGACATGGCGGTGGTGGAGCGCATCAGCCACCGCGTGGCGGTGATGTTCCTCGGCCAGATCGTGGAGATCGGCCCGCGCCGCGCGATCTTCGAGAACCCGCAGCACGCCTACACGAAGAAGCTCATGGCCGCCGTGCCGATCGCCGATCCGGCGCGCCGCCACCTGAAGCGCACGCTGCTGGGCGGCGAAATCCCCAGCCCGATCCGCGCCGTGGGCGACGAGCCGGCCGTGCAGCCGCTGGTGGAAGTGGGCCCGGGCCACTTCGTGGCGCGCCACGCCATCGCCAACCTGTACTGATCCCGCATTCGTTCCTTTCCTTCCTGCCTTCGTTCCTTTTCCAACCGGAGTCCACCATGAAGAAAACCCCGCATTCCCGCCGCATCGCAGCGGGCCTCCTGGCCCTCGTGGCCGTGGCCGCGTCCGGCTCCGCGCTCGCCGCGGGCAACGCCGTGCTGGCCATCTACCAGCAGCCCGAGACGCTGGACCCGTACAACACCAACACGACCATCACCACGGCCGTGACGAAGAGCTTCTACGAAGGCCTGTTCGCGTTCGACAAGGACATGAAGGTCAAGAACGTGCTGGCGGAGAGCTACGAAGTGTCCCGGGACGGCCTGGTCTACACCTTCAAGCTGCGCTCCGGCGTCAAGTTCCACGACGGCACCGACTTCAACGCCGCCGCCGCCAAGGCCACGCTGGACCGCGTGATGGACCCGGCCAACCGCCTGCTGCGCGCCAACCAGTTCAACCGCGTGGCCAAGGTCGAGGCCGTGAACCCGCAGACCCTGCGGATCACGCTCAAGGAGCCCTTCGGCCCCTTCATCAACGCGCTGGCGCACGCCTCGGCCGCGATGATCTCTCCCGCCGCGCTCGCCAAGTGGGGCAGCAAGGACATCGCCTTCCACCCCGTGGGCACGGGCCCGTTCGAGTTCGTCGAGTGGAAGCAGACCGAAGCCATCGTCGGCAAGAAGTTCGCGGGCTACTGGAAGAAGGGCTATCCCAAGGTCGACCAGGTGACCTGGAAGCCGGTGACCGAGAACAACACCCGCGCCGCCATGCTGCAGACCGGCGAGGCCGACTTCGCCTTCACGCTGCCCTATGAGCAGATCGCCACGCTGAAGAAGAGCGACAAGGTGGAAGTGGTGACGGCACCCTCCATCATCCAGCGCTTCCTGACGTTCAACATGCTGCAGAAGCCCTTCGACAACCCGAAGGTGCGCGAAGCCATCGGCTACGCGATCAACAAGGAGGCGCTCTCCAAGGTCGCCTTCAACGGCTACGCCTTCCCGGCCCAGGGCTTCGTGCCGCAGGGCGTGGAATACGCCGTGAAGATGCAGCCGATCCCCTACAACGTGGCCAAGGCCAAGGAACTGCTGAAGGAAGCCGGCTTCCCCAACGGCTTCGAGACCACGCTGTGGAGCGGCTACAACAACACCACCAGCCAGAAGGTGATCCAGTTCCTGCAGCAGCAGCTGCAGCAGGTGGGCATCAAGGTGTCGGTCGAGGCCCTGGAGCCTGGCAAGCGCGCCGAGACCGTGGACGCCTGGCCCGATCCCAAGACCTCCAAGCTGCGCCTGTACTACATCGGCTGGTCGTCCTCCACCGGCGAGGCCGACTGGGCGCTGCGCCCGCTGTTCGCGACCGAATCGTGGGCGCCGAAGCTCGCCAACTACGCCTTCTACAGCAACCCGGTGGTGGATGAGTCCATCGCCAAGGCGCTGCTGACCACCGACGGCGGCGAACGCGCGGCGCTCTACAAGACCGCGCAGGAGCAGCTCGCCAAGGATCTGCCGCGCATCCCGCTGGTCACGGAGGAAGTGCTCTACGCCCACGCCAAGCGCCTCTCCGGCGTGTACGTGATGCCCGACGGCAACATCAACAGCGACGAAATCTCGCTGAAGTAAGCCTCCGGGCTTGCGGCCCCCGCACGCCGCGGGGGCCCTTTTCCCGTTTTCCGCTCCCGTTCCCGTTCCGCTTCCGTCTTCCCCTCGCTGCGCACCGCAGCGCCGCACCCATGCTGAACTATTTCCTCAAACGACTGCTGGGGCTCCTGCCCACGCTGCTGATCGTGGCGGTACTGGTGTTCCTCTTCGTCCACATGCTGCCGGGCGACCCTGCGCGCCTGGCCGCCGGGGTGGACGCCGACGAGGCCACCGTGCAGATCGTCCGCCAGGAGCTGGGCCTCGACAAGCCCCTGCCCGAGCAGTTCGTGCACTTCTTCTCGCGCATGGTGCAGGGGGATTTCGGCACATCCATCCGCACCCGCCGCCCCGTGGCCGCCGAGATCGGCGAGCGCTTCATGCCCACGCTGCTGCTCACCATCGCCGCCATGGCCTGGTCGGTGGTGCTCGGCATGGGAATCGGCATCCTCTCGGCCGTGTACCGCAACCGCTGGCCCGACCGGCTCGGCATGACGCTCGCGGTGTCCGGCATCTCCTTTCCCGCCTTCGCGCTCGGCATGACGCTCATGCAGGTGTTCTCGGTGCAGCTGGGCTGGCTGCCCACCGTGGGCGCCGACAGCTGGAAGCACTACATCCTGCCCTCGATCACGCTGGGTGCCGCGGTGGCCGCGGTGATGGCGCGCTTCACCCGCGCCTCCTTCGTCGAGGTGGTGCAGGAGGACTTCGTGCGCACCGCGCGCGCCAAGGGCCTCAACGAGCGCACCGTGGTGCTCAAGCACTGCCTGCGCAACGCGCTCATCCCGGTCGTCACCATGATGGGCCTGCAGTTCGGCTTCCTGCTGGGCGGCTCGATCGTGGTCGAAGCCGTCTTCAACTGGCCCGGCCTCGGCCGCCTGCTGGTGGATGCCGTGACCATGCGCGACTACCCCGTCATCCAGACGCTGGTGCTGCTTTTCTCGCTGGAGTTCATCCTCATCAATCTGGTGGTGGACATGCTCTACGGCTTCATCAACCCGACCATCCGCTACAAGTGAAGCGCACGGACCGGACCCCCTCCACCGACGAAGACACGGTATGACCACGCCCTCCATTCCCACGCCGCCCGACGCCGCCCAGGTGGCGGCGGCCACGGTGGCCCCCGCCGCCGGCAATGCCTCCACGGTGCGCACCCCCTGGCGCGAGTTCTGGCGCAAGTTCAAGAAGCAGCACGTCGCGGTGGCCGCGCTGGTGTTCGTCGTGCTGCTCGTCGCCGTGGCCGTGCTGGCCCCGGTGATCGTGCCGTTCGACGCCGAGAACTTCTTCGACTACGACCGCCTCAACGACGGCCCCTCGGCCATGCACTGGTTCGGCGTCGATCCGCTCGGCCGCGACATCTTCAGCCGCATCCTGATGGGCGCGCGCATCTCGCTGGCGGCGGGCTTCCTCTCGGTGGCGATCGGCTGCCTGATCGGCACCACGCTGGGCCTGCTGGCCGGCTACTACGAAGGCTGGTGGGACCGCATCGTGATGCGCATCTCCGACGTGCTGTTCGCCTTCCCCGGCATCCTGCTGGCGCTGGGGGTGGTGGCCATCCTCGGCAGCAGCATGACCAACGTGGTGGTGGCCGTGGCGGTGTTCAGCGTGCCGGCCTTCGCGCGGCTGGTGCGCGGCAACACGCTGGTGCTCAAGCAGATGACCTACATCGAGTCCGCACGCAGCATCGGCGCATCGGACTGGACCATCATCGTGCGGCACATCCTGCCCGGCACCATCTCCTCCATCGTCGTGTACTTCACGATGCGCGTGGGCACGTCCATCATCACGGCAGCGAGCCTGTCGTTCCTCGGCATGGGCGCGCAGCCGCCGACGCCGGAGTGGGGCGCCATGCTCAACGAGGCACGTGCCGACATGGTGAACGCACCGCACGTCGCGCTGTTCCCGAGCCTCGCCATCTTCCTCACCGTGCTGGCCTTCAACCTGCTGGGCGACGGCCTGCGCGACGCGCTGGACCCCAAGATCGACCGGCAGTCATGAGCGCGCGCGACCTCGCGGCCGCCGCGCCGCCGCGCATCGGCCTGCTGGACTCGGGGCCGCTCGACGCGATCACCGACGTGGCGGGCGTCACCGTCGGCCATGCCACGCTGGCCGACGGCCCGGTCCAGACCGGCGTGACCGTCATCCATCCGCACGCGCTCGACCCGTACCGCCACAAGGTGCCGGCGGGCGCCGCCGTCATCAACGGCTTCGGCAAGAGCGTGGGCCTGGTGCAGCTGGAGGAACTGGGCCAGCTGGAGACGCCGGTCGCGCTCACCAACACGTTCTCGGTGCCCGCCGTGGCGCAGGCGCAGATCCGCGACTGCGTGCGCGCGAATCCCGAGACGGGCCGCGCGCTGCCCACCGTCAACCCGCTGGTGCTGGAATGCAACGACGGCTTCCTGAACGACATCCAGCGCATGGCCGTCGGCGACGAGCACTACCGCGCCGCCTGCGCAGGCGCCGGGGCGCAGGTGCCCCAGGGTGCCGTGGGCGCAGGCCGCGGCATGTCGAGCTTCCAGCTCAAGGGCGGCATCGGCACCGCGTCGCGCCGCGTGCCGCTCGCCGGCGGCCACCGCACCGTGGGCGCGCTGGTGCTCGCCAACTACGGGCTGCTGCCGAACTTCGTCTGGGGCGGTGCCGCAATCGGCGCGGGCCTCGCCGACGCCCTGAAGGCGGAAGCAGAAGCGCGCGCCGCCGCGGCCGGGCCCGAGAAGGGCTCCATCATCATGGTGCTGGCCACCGACGCGCCGCTGGACGCGCGCCAGCTCGCCCGCCTCGCCCGCCGCGCCGCCGCGGGCCTCGCGCGCACGGGCTCGGTGTACGGCCACGGCAGCGGCGATATCGCCATCGCGTTCTCCACCGCCTACACCCTGCCGCACCTGCCGGAGGAGGCCATGCCGGCCGTTCCCATGGTGCACGAATCGCTGCTCGACGGCCTGTTCCAGGCGGCGGCGGACAGCGTCGAGCAGGCCATCCTGCACGCGCTCTGGCACGCGGAAACCGTCACCGGCCGGGACGGCCATCGCCGCCACGCCCTGCGCGACCTGCTCGCCCGGGCCTGCTGACGCCGGCTGCCGCATCCCAGCCCGTTCCGCTTTTTCTTCTGTCCCTTTCCACGCCGAGTGCAGCCCTCCATGAAAATCCTCATCTCCGTCGACATCGAAGGCGTGGCCGGCGTCTACCACCCCGAACAGGTGCGCGCCGGCAACCCCGAGTACGAACGTGCCCGGCGCCTGATGGCGGCGGAGGCGAACGCCGCCATCGCGGGGGCGTTCGAAGGCGGCGCCGCCGAAGTGTTCGTGAACGATTCGCACGGCGGCTTCCGCAACATGCCGCCGGACCTGCTCGACGCGCGCGCGCAGGCCATCCAGGGCAAGCCGCGCTACCTGAGCATGGTGGCCGGCGTGGAGCTGGGCGTGGATGGCGTCTGCTTCATCGGCTACCACGCGCGCTCGCGCGCCCACGGCATCCTCGCCCACACGATCAACAGCTTCGCGTTCGCGCGCATCGCGCTCAACGGCCGCGAGCTGGGCGAGGCGGGCATCTACGGCGCGCTGGCCGGTGCCTACGGATCGCCCGTCATCGCCGCCTCGGGCGACGACGCCTTCATCGCCGAAACGCGCGACCTGTTCCCGCACGCGACCTTCGTGCAGACCAAGCGGGCCACCGGCGCCACCAGCGGCACCAGCCTCTCGCCCGAACGCGCCTGCGCCGCGATCCGCGAGGGTGTGACGCGGGCCATGGCGCAGGTGCGCAGCGCCCGGCCGTTCTGCATCGACGGCCCCGTCACCGTCGATCTGGTGGCGCAGTCGGTCGCGCTGGCCGACCTGTTCTGCCAGTGGCCCACGCTGGAGCGCACCGCACCCGACGCGCTGCGGTTCACCGCGCCGGACACCGAATCGGCGGTGCGGATGGTGAACTGCCTGTCCGCCATGTCCAGCATGTTGAGGTAGGGAACACCCCCCCTGAGGCGCTGCGCGCCTTCCATGCAGCCGCCAGAGGCGGCAGCCCTTCGGGCACGTCCGAGCCTGCGCAGGCAGGCTCGGAGCCGCGGCCCTCAGCCCCTTTCCCGCCGTGCATGGCGCGGCGGGCAGGGGGACGCCGCCGGTGGCACGGCGAAGCCGGTTCCACGGCGTCTGCTGGCTGGGCCTGCTCCGCGGCCTTCTGAATGTTGCGGCAGCGCCGGTTTCGAAGTTTGCGCACAATGCTCCCATTCCAGAGTCAATGAAATGAATGCACTTGAGAATTCGTCCGCGGCTGCCGTGCCCGCGATGACCGTCGGCATCGTGGCCGGCATGGGCCCCGCCGCGGGCGTGGATTTCGCGCGGCTGTTCGTGCGCGCGGCGGAGCAGTGGCTGCAGGGCCATGGCCAGGCCGTGCGCGACCAGGCGTTTCCCGAGCACTGGATCGCCCAGGTGCCGGTGGTGGACCGCACGCAGGCGCTGCGCGATCCGGCGGCGCCGCAGCCGCTCGAAGGAATGGTGTCGGCGCTGGAGCGCCTGGTGGCGGTGGGCGCGCGTGCGGCGGCCATATCGTGCAACACGGCCCATGCGTGGCATGCGGCTCTGCAGGAGCGGGTGCCCGGTGTGGAGCTGCTGCACATCGCCCGCGAGACCGCCGCCGAGCTGCAGCGCCGGGGCATCCGCCGCGCGGCCCTGCTCGCCACGCAGGGCACCTACGGCATGGGGCTGTACGACGAGGCCTTCGCCACGCACGGCGTGGAGTGCGTGCTGCCTTCGGCCGAGGCGAAGGAATGGCTGATGCAGGGCATCTACGACGGCGTGAAGGCCGGCGACGTGGCCCTGGCGCGCCGCCGCTTCGCCGCGGTGGGCGAGGCCGTGCGCGCGCAGCACGGCGACGTGCCGCTCGTCATGGCCTGCACCGAGATCCCGCTGGCGCTGCCCGATGCGCCCGAGGCCGCCGGCTGGACGCTGGTCGATCCGTCGGAGATCCTGGCAACGGCCCTGGTGCGCCGCGCCTACGGCGGCCGCTGACACTGCGCGGCCGTGCGTGCCGGCCACAATACGCACATGTCCGATGTGCACTCCGATGAACTGCTCGCGCAGGTGGCCTCGCTGCCGCCGCTGCCCGGCGTCTACCGCTATTTCGACGCCCAGGGCGGCCTGCTCTACGTGGGCAAGGCGCGCAACCTCAAGAAGCGCGTCTCCAGCTACTTCACCAAGACCCATGGCGGCACGCGCATCGGCCACATGGTCGGCAAGATCGCGCGGCTGGAAACCACCGTGGTGCGCTCGGAGGCCGAGGCGCTGCTGCTGGAGAACAACCTCATCAAGACGCTCAATCCGCGCTACAACATCCTGTTCCGCGACGACAAGAGCTATCCCTACCTGAAGATCACCGGCGTCGCGGCGCGCGACGGCACCGGCGAGCAGCCCGGCCAGCGCTTCCCGCGCGTCGCGTACTACCGCGGCTCGATGGACAAGCGGCACCGCTATTTCGGGCCCTATCCCGGTGCCTGGGCGGTGAAGGAAACCATCCTGCTGCTGCAGAAGGTGTTCCGCCTGCGCACCTGCGAAGACACCGTCTTCTCCAACCGCACGCGCCCCTGCCTGCTCTACCAGATCAAGCGCTGCTCGGGCCCCTGCGTGGACTTGATCTCGCCCGAGGCCTATGCGATCGACGTGCGCAACGCCGACGCCATGCTGCGCGGCGAGACCAAGGAGCTGCTGCAGGCGCTGGAGTCGCGCATGATGGAGCACTCCGGGCGGCTCGAATTCGAGCAGGCGGCGGACATCCGCAACCAGATCACCGCGCTCTCCCGCGTGCTGCACCAGCAGGCCATCGAGACCGTTTCCGACAAGGACGTGGACATCCTCGCCGTGAAGGTGCTGGGCGGCCGCGCCTGCGTGAACCTCGCCATGGTGCGCGGCGGCCGCCACCTGGGCGACCGGCCGTACTTCCCCGTCCACGTGGAAGACGCGGCCGCGGTGTACCAGGCGGAAGAGGGCGGGGAGGGGAGCGACGGCGCCGACGGCGCGGTCGAGGCCGAGGCCGCGGACGCTGCGGCGGATGCGGCGGATGCGGCCACCGCCGTACTGCGCCCGCCGCAGCGCTCGCTGGAAGTGCAGGTGCTCGAGGCCTTCATCGCCCAGCACTACATCGGCGTGCCCGTGCCGCCCGTGCTCGTCACCAGCGAGCCGGTGGACCGCGCGCTGCTGGAAGCGCTCTCGCTGCAGGCCGGCATCCGCGTGAGCGCCGTGCACCAGCCGCGCGAACAGCGCCGCGCCTGGCTGGAGATGGCGCAGAAGAATGCCGACATCCAGCTCGCGCGGCTGCTGTCGGAGGAAGGTTCGCAGCAGGCGCGCACCCGCGCGCTGGCCGAGGCGCTCGACCTGCCCATGGACGACCTGGAGACGCTCACCATCGAGTGCTTCGACATCTCCCACACCGCGGGCGAGGCCACGCAGGCCTCGTGCGTCGTGTTCCACCATCACCGCATGCAGAGCAGCGAATACCGCCGCTACAAGATCGAGGGCATCACCGGCGGCGACGACTATGCCGCCATGCGGCAGGTGCTCACGCGCCGCTACAGCAAGGTGGTGGAGGCGCAGCGCGAGGCCGGCGGGGCCGATCCCGCGCCGGGGCAGGCGCGCCTGCCGGACCTGGTGCTGATCGACGGCGGCAAGGGGCAGGTGAGCATGGCGCGCGAGGTGTTCACCGAACTGGGGCTGGACCTCACCCGCATCGTCGGCGTGGAGAAGGGCGAGGGCCGCAAGGTCGGGCTGGAGGAGCTCGTCTTCGCCGATGGCCGCGAGAAGATCTACCTCGGCCGCGATTCGGCCGCGCTGATGCTCGTCGCCCAGATCCGCGACGAGGCCCACCGCTTCGCCATCACCGGCATGCGCGCGGCGCGCGCCAAGACGCGCATCGGCGGCGGGCAACTGGAGGAAATCCCGGGCGTCGGCCCCAAGAAGCGGGCGCGGCTGCTGCAGCGCTTCGGGGGCGTGCGCGGCGTGGCCGCCGCGAGCGTCGAGGATCTGGCCACCGTGGACGGCATTTCCGTCGAGCTCGCGCAGGAGATCTACCGCGCCCTGCGCTGAGCCCGCAGGGGCATCCGGCGGATGGGCCGGAACGCCGCGGTGGCATGACACAATCGGCCCATGTTCCTGACCATCCCCACCATCATGACCTGGACGCGCATCGTCGCGATACCCTTGATCGTGGGCGTGTTCTACGCGCCGCTGGAGCCGGCCACGCGCAACCTCATCGCGACGGTGATGTTCGTCGTCTTCGCCGCCACCGACTGGCTCGACGGCTACCTGGCGCGCAAGCTGAACCAGACCTCCTCCTTCGGCGCCTTCCTCGATCCGGTGGCCGACAAGTTCCTCGTCTGCGCGTCGCTGCTCGTGCTGGTGCACCTGCAGCGGGCGGACGTGTTCGTGGCCCTCATCATCATCGGCCGCGAGATCGCCATCTCGGCACTGCGCGAATGGATGGCGCAGATCGGCGCGTCCCGCAGCGTGGCCGTGCACATGCTCGGCAAACTGAAGACCACGGTGCAGATGGTCGCCATCCCCTTCCTGCTCTACGACGGCCGCATCGCGGGTGCGATCGACACGGGTGTCTGGGGCACCTGGCTGATCTGGCTGGCCGCGGTGCTCACGGTGTGGTCGATGGTCTATTACCTGCAGAAGGCCTTGCCGGAGATCCGCGCGCGGGTCAAGCGGTGATCACGCCGGGGCGGCGCGGGCCTGCCGCATGTCAATGGGTGCTTGCGATAGCGGTCACGGCGCGCGTTGCGCAAACCCCGCGCATCCCCTTGCGCGCCCGGAATTGCAGCTAAAATCCACAGCTTCCGCCGCCCCAAGCGGCCCGTTGTATTGACACCCGGAAAGTCGATGGCTTTAATCTGGCACAGCGGCATCTGCCCCCGCCAGCACCTCCCACGCCCCGTCCCGAGCCCCGCGCTGCAGCGGCTGCTCCGGCGCGTGTGAAGGCCGGATTCGCGCCAGGCTTTCCCTCCATACCCTTTCCCGAGAGGCTTCTTGTGAACAAGACCGAACTGATTGAGCAAATTGCGAACAACGCCGACATCTCCAAGGCCGCTGCCGCCCGCGCGCTGGAGTCCATGATCGATTCGGTGAAGAAGACGCTGAAGAAGGGCGGTACGGTCTCCCTCGTCGGTTTCGGCACGTTCGCCGTGGGCAAGCGCGCTGCGCGTACGGGCCGCAATCCCCGTACGGGCGATACGATTAAGATCAAGGCTGCTAAAGTTCCGAAGTTCCGCCCCGGCAAGGCATTGAAGGATGCCCTCAACTGAGGCCACAGGTTCAAGGTGGGGTGCTTAGCTCAGTTGGTAGAGCGGCGCCCTTACAAGGCGTAGGTCGGCGGTTCGACCCCGTCAGCACCCACCACTAAAAACCTAATGAAATCAAGGGCCTAGAGAAATTTAGGCCCTTTTTCTTTGCCCGCTCCGCCACCTCCGAAGGACGCCAAAGGACGCCACTGCCACCCACAAAACGCCGCCTGCCACCCGTACTATCTCCGTAAACGGCATAGAATCGCGCCCGCAACCAACGCTCAGGAGGGCCATGGCAGGCAAGAGAAAACGGGGCAACTCGTGGGAATACATCTTCAAGCGGGCCGGGGTGCTGGAGAAGCCGCTGTACCTCAGCTTCGATGATGAGGAGGAGGGGGACCGGTACGCGGCTAGGCTCGACGCCCTGCTGGAACGCGGGATCGTCCCGACCGAGCTGCGCACGCCCGATCGGCCCATGACCATCCAGCAGCTCGCGGGGCTGTACATCCGGGATGCGCACCCGTCCAAGAAAGACATCGGCGCCCTGAACACCATCGTGGCGTCCCGCGGCGGCGCCCCCCTCACCAAGATCGATTCCGGCTGGGTGGACGACTGGATCACGGAAATGAAGCGGGTCGACAAGCTCGCGCCGTCCTCGATCCGGGCCAAGGTGGGGGCTCTCGCGCGGTGCTGCGACTGGGGTATGCGCAAGGGCTTCCTGGTCATGCCGGACCACCCGCTGCGCACGCTGCCGGAGGGCTACGCCCAATACACCAAGGCGGACGAGGCGATCGCCGGGGTGAAGCGCGAGGACGTGGAGCGCGATCGGCGCCTGGAGGAGGGCGAGTTCGAGAAGGCGCTGGCTGTGCTCGCCGGCGGCGTGCTGGCCCGCAAGCAGCGGCCGCTGGTGCTGGAGCACGCCCGGGCCCTGCGCTGCCTGATGATCCTGGCCGTGGAATCGGCCATGCGCCTGCGGGAAATGTTCACCTTGCACCTCGCCCAGCTGGACCTGCCGCGGCGCACGGTGTTCTTGGACAAGACAAAAAATGGGGATAAGCGTCAGGTGCCGCTGTCGTCGGTCGCGTTGGCCGAGCTGCGAAGCTACCTGGATGAAGTGCACGGGCTCTCCCCTGAGCCCGGCACGCGGTTGTTCCCCTGGTGGAACGGGGAAGCGAATGATCTGGATGCGACCAGCGACTACCTGAGCAAGCTGTTCATCGACATCTTCTCCCAGGCCGGCGCCGAGGGTCTGAAATTCCATGATCTGCGGCACGAGGCCACGAGCCGGCTGTTCGAGCGCACGCAGCTCTCGGACACGCAGATCATGAAAATCACCGGGCACAAGAGCCAGCGGATGCTGATGCGCTACGCGAACCTCCGCGCTTCCGACCTGTCGAAGGCGCTTTGGTAGGCCGACGGCTCAGGCGCTCGGCGGTCTGCTCGATGACGATCTTCTCGGCGTAGGCGAGCACGTCGCGCGTGAGGAGCAGGTAGGCCCGCCCGGCCTTGCCCGCGGGCAGATCTCCCTGGCGGATCAGCTTCTCCACCGAGTGCGGGTGCATCTTCAGGGTGTCGGCCGTTTCCTGGAGATCCATGGTGGGCTTGATAGGGCTGTTCATGCGGGGCTCGCTTTCTGCGCCCAGTCGGCGCGCATGGCGGTCAGGTGGGTGGCGGCCGAGTGCTCGACTTGGGCAGCGACGGCGGCGCGCGCCTCGCGCTCCAACCGCGGGAGGAAGTCCGCCCGGTGCTTGTGCAGCAGCTCCCGGCCCGCAAGCAGGTCGGGATGGAGCGAAAGGCAGTCGTCGGCCGGGTCCAGGATCGCGTTGCGGTCCCAACAGATGACGTGGCACATGCCGTCGATCACCCGTCCGTAGAAATTCGGCGTCCGCCGCAGCAGCTTGGCCAGGTGGTTGTACAGCGCCTGCAGGTGCTCGCGGTTGTCAGAGTCGAACTCTTCGTCTGCGGCGAGTGCGGCGCGAAGATCGTCTGGGCCATCCGTCGCCCACGGGCCACCCCATCGTGAGTCGATCGCGGAGAGCACCCAGTGAAGTTCGTCGGCCGCATCGATGTCGCGGGCGGAAGGGCGGGCCATCTTCATGCTGCACCCGCCTTCCCGTTGGTGCAGGGGGTACCGTCTTCCATGGCTCCGTGGTGCCCCGGGCGGTTACTGCCGCAGACCAGGCATTTCCACCGGGCGTCATCGGAGGGCTTCTGCGTGGGGGGGGGCGGTTGCGTATCGAGCGCGGGCGGCAGCAGTCCATGCTTTCTTGCCACGTCCAGAAGGTCGCTGGCTCTGACGGAGACATCCAACTGGACGCACGTCTCAAGGTTCGCGTCTGGCTTTTTCGCGGCGATCCTGACCCACTCCAGCTTTCGGCCGAGCATGAAAAGCGCGAGCTGTTCCGTGGTCATTGCAGGCACGGCTTCCAGACCGAGCGGCGACGAGCTGGTCGTGGCGGGGGCCGGCGTCACCCCGCCCGCCTTGAATTGCTCCCAGAGGGTTTCGATGGGATTCGTGTATTTGCCGCCCATGGAGTGCAGCGTGCGCGTGGCCTGCAGTTCGGCGACGTGATGGGTCGGACCGAGTAGGGCATGCAGCACCTGGCGAAGAGCATTGGCGTCTACGGTGATGGTTGCTTGGGACATTGGGGGCTCCAAAAAAATGCCCCGCGCGGCGGCGGGGCTGTGGGCGGGTGGATCAGGCGGGGGCGCTTTCCGTCCGCCCGTAGTAGCGCTCCACTTCCCGGACCAGCTCCAGCGCATCCAGGTTGGAAACGCTGTACGAACGGGCCCAGGAGGCAGCCGTGATGAGGGCCATCGCCGTCGCCGTGGGCATCTGCAGGCCCGCAGCCAGCGCTTTCGCATTGGCCTGGGGGTCGGCCGGGACCGGGAGCGCTGGCGCGCGGGAGAGGGTGCCCGACGGCGGCAGCAGGCGGCCGTCCCACTCGGCGCCGGGCCTCGGGAAAGTGCTGCCGTGGCCACCGGGGCCGTTCCACTTCCAGCCCTTGGCGGTCTTGCACCAGGCGCCGCCGCCGGCGCAAGGGGCTTTCGTGCCGATCGGGGCGTCCTCAAGGGTGAATTCGTTTTCGATCATCGTCATGCCGCCTCCGCTGCCCCGCCGTGTGCGGCGGCCATGAACCGCCCGCGCACTGCTGCGTCACCCGCGACCAGGTACACCAGCCCACGGCGCAGGCGCATGTAGTCGTAGGTCGAGCCGATCCACTTCCGCTCTGCCACCCAGCCGTGCTCGCCTGGGGCGGGGATCCAGTGCGTGGCGTTCATGGCCGGGGCTTCGGTTGCTGGTGGGGGCGCCCCGTGGGTGGCGAGCAGCAACTGGAAATGCCGCTCCAAGTACGCGCGCCGAGCCTCCTCGGGCGGCATCGGCTCGAGCTTGTGCTTCGCGCTGGGGGCGATTCCGTCGAGCATGGGCCAGCGGCCGCCGTCGATGTGCATCAGGTCGCGCTGCTCCGTGTGCAGCGCCACCAGGTCCGCATGCTTCACCTCGGCGGGCGTGGCCGCCGGCAGCCCGAACTGCGCCAGGATCGCGGCCTCGACGCGGTGCTCCAGCGCCTTGTATTCCGGCATGAGGCGCTTCAGGGGGCTCGACATGTCGCCCATGACGGCCTCCACGTCGTCGTGGTGCAGCGCGTGGTAGGCATGCTCCGGCGGCACGAGGTGCGACACCAGCACGGCATGCTGCGCGACAGAGTAAAAGCCGCGGCAGTGACCGGTGAATCGGCAGAGGTGGGACAGCGCGTGCGCGATGTCCTCCACGCTGACGGGCGTGCTCTCTGGGTCCGTGAAGCTGAAATACCGACCCGAGGCCAGGAGGATGGTGGGCCCGATCGCCTGGTCGCGGGCTTCGAGCTGGGCTGTGGTTTCGGTCATGGATGGTTTCCTTGGGGCGTGGGCTTGATGCCGAGCGTGCGGGGCCGCGAGAAGTACGCGGGCAGCTCGGCGGCGTTGTAGGCATCCCAGAGCGCCTGACCTTCCGGGCATCGGGTCTGGGTGTTGGGGCTCGCACCTGCTCCGATGCAGGTGCCGCAGCTGACGTGGTGGAGCTGGTAGGCCTTGTCGGCCGCATCCCGGGGTGCTCGGACATACGGACTCCAGAAAAAGAAAACCCGCCGGGTGGCGGGCTGAGGTTGTGGGGGTGTGCCGGGGCTATCCCGGCGGGGCTGGCGCGCTGGCTCGGGCCGCGGCGCGCTGCGTGACCAGGCGCACGCAGTCCGCGCAGACGTGGCAGGCCCTGAAGGGGCGGGCGCCCTCGGCGGGCTTGTCCTTGTCGCACACCATGCAGTGCACGGTGGCGAGGTCGGCGAAGGTGAGGCGCGCTGGGCGGCCTTTGGTGGGGCTCTTCATGGCCGGCGCCAAGCGTGCGCACGCATCGATTCCAGGGCGCGCTCCTGGCGGCGGATCTCCTGTTCGTAGTGCGCCCGGTCTGCGGTCACGGCATCGAAGATGCGCGTTGCCACCTCCATCGGAGGTCCGTCGATGGTCAGGCCGGGGTGCAGTCCAGCCAGCAGCGCCAGCGCCTGCTCGTACTGTTCGACGGTCGGCGCCAGGTTGGTGTCGGCGCTCATGCTCCGCCGTCCTGCCGCGCGCCGGCGGCCGGCAGCCGGTGCCACTCGCTGCAGCGGTAGCCGGCCACCAGCACGTTGCCGTTGTAGTGCACGACGGTGATGGTGGGTTCCTGCTCCTCGTGCCAATGCGCCGGCCGGTGGACCGTGCCCACCACGGGCGCATGCCGCGGGCCGAGCAGCACGCGCTCGCCATCCGGCGCCGTCTCGATCGGCATCCACCCGTCTGCCTCCTGAGTGGGGGCGGCGGCCGGGGCGCGATGTGCGTCGGCGTAGGTTCGCATCTGCTCGGCGCAGTAGCCATCCTCGGTGGTTCCGATGGTTTTGGCGTGCCATGCCGGCTCAGGCAGCGGCGCATAGGCCGGCGCCACTGCTGCGGCGGCGAGCATGCGGTCCAGTGCATAGTCCAGGCGGTCGGCCCAGAACCCGCCGACGCGGTATGCCTCCCGGAATACCCTGCGCATGTCCGGCGTCACCTTGCCGGGCACTGCTCCCGCATCCGCCTGGGGGCGCGGAGGGTGGGCGTAGAGCGGCACCGTGTACGCCTCAGCCTTCGTCTTGCAGCCGATGCCGAAATCCTCCAGCCATGCTTTTTTGCGGGCTGAGTTGATCACATCAGACGTGGCAGGGTCCATCCATGCGGCGGGCTCGGCCTCCTGGGCGGCCGGTGGTGCTTGCACCCCGGCCAGCGCCCTTGCGGCCTGATTCGCTCGATCCATGCGTGCTGGGCATTGATCAAGTCGCTGGTCTGGGTCGCTCAGCATCTCGCGCAGGACGTCGAGGGCCAGTCCGATTGCCTCGGGCTGGGTTGCCGCCGGGGCGGCCGTGGTGGTGTTCTCGGTCATGGTGATCCTTCAGGCATTGGTGGGGTCAGGCGGTGTATTCCTGCTCGGCGATCTCGCACTGCAGACCACAGGCCGGCGGGGACAGGTCGCGCCGCGCCTTGCCGGGAGGTATGTCGCGCAGGCTGTAGCGCACGCCCGTCTTGCGATCGCGGAACAGGTAGGCGCCTGGGCCGATGCTTTCCTGCACCTGGCACAGCCGCTCGAATTCCTCGGGGAAGTCTTCGCGGATGGCGCGGAAGTAGCCTTCGCCACCCTTGACGCAGCCGATGCAGTTGGCGTTGGAGTAGCCGAGGCGGTACATCGTCGGCAGCTCGATCCCCGCGCGTTCGACCATCGCCAGGCAGTCTTTCTTCCCCAGGCCGCGTTCGATGAGCGGGGCCACCACCGTCTTGTCCGGGTTCCGCTCTCGGAAGTCTTCGAGGCGGTCTTCTTCCTCGGCCGTGTAGCCGAATACCATCACGTCCCCCGGCTGGCGCCACGAGTCGAGCAACTTGCGCTTCAGCTCTGCCGTGCAGGGCGCGCCGTACCGCGATTTCATGAACTGCTTGCGGCGGAAGACTTCGATCACGGAGGCGCCGTATCTCTCGTTGCGCAGCACCGTGATGGCCCGCCCGAACCAGCGTTCGCAGTCCGCCAGGAACCGGCGGTTGTCCGGGTGCTCCTCCTGGACGAGCGCATTCAGGATGTGGACCTCATGGGTGCCGCCGTACTGGGCAAGCGCGATCTTCGTGGCCACGGCCGAAGCCGCGCCGCAACTGAATTGGCAAACGATGCGGGCCATGGTGGCCTCCTGTGGTGTGGATCAATGCCCGCAGGGCAGGCCCTGGCCCTCGGCGGGCCGGTGGGGGATAGGGGCGCCGCAGCTGGCGCAGCGCAGTTGGGTCTGGCGCTGCTGCCACCAGAGATCCCGGGCGCGGGCGGCGGCGCGCTGCGCGTCGGGCAGCGAGGCCCGGGTGCGGCTCTCGGCCAGGTGGTCGGCCGGCGCGCTCATGGTTGGGGCTCCGGGAAGGGCTCCACCCGGCCATCCGGGTAGTGCAGGCGGTCGCCCATGCGGCTGGGCAGATCGAGGGCGCGGTAGCGGCCGGCGGGGAGGCCGCGGGACCGCTGCAGCTCGCCGCCCTGGTAGTCGCCGTCCGGCGGCGTGTAGGGCTGGGTGGTGGGGGAATGGGGCATGGGGATTCCAAAAAAAAGCCCGCTGGTGCGGGCGGGTGGGTTCAGGCTGCGGCGCGCAGCTGGTCTGCGCCGTCGCTGTAGTTCAGCCGGACGATCAGGCTCATGGGCAGGGGGCTGACGCTGTTGCCTGCCATGCGCACCTGGGCGGTCTTCGTGAGGGGCTTTCCCGCGGCGGTGCGGTCGATCACGTAGGTGGCCGGGAAGTCCTGCGCGTTGTAAAGCTCGCGCGGCACCAGCATGCGCAGCGTGATGTCCACGATCACCCAAGGCTCGCCCTTGAGCCACACCGTCACCAGCGCCAGGCGGTCGTGCGTGGTGATGGTCGTCATGGGGTCGCGCAGGTCCGACCACTGCCCGCCGTTGCCGTGGTAGCGCATGAGGAACGCCGCGCACTGGAGCGCGCCGGCCTCGTGCTCGGGGCTCAGCTGGTACTGGACCAGCGCGTGGTGCTCTGCGCCGGCCGTCAGGGTGGGCACCGGCTCATCCATCCCGCGGCCCACAGAGTTGCGGCGCAGCGTCACCAGGTGGGCTGCCGCCAGCTGCTGCTGGCTGCCCGAGGTCGTGACCGTGGACACGCCCTCCCGCAGGTCGCGCGCGTGCACCGTGTTATGCCCGCCGTTCGCCTGGACCATGTACGCCGCCGCCAGGCTCTGGCCGCCGCCGCTGGCCGTCACCGTGCCCAGCGGCCCGGTAATGTCGTTGGCGCCGTGGCTCCAGCGCTTCCCGCCGCTGTTGCCCTCGCCGTGACCGGCCTGGACGAGGTAGGCTCCAGCCGCAGCGAACTTCTGCCCGCCGGCGGTGATGGTGCCCAGCGCGGCGCGCGGGTCGAGCGCACGCGGCTGCTGCCCGGGGCGCTCGCCGTAGCCCATCTGCACCAGGTGAGCGCCCATCAGCGCTGTCTCGCCGCCCTTGGCGGTCGTGATGGTGCGCATGGGCTTGGTCACGTCGTAGGCCGTGTCCCGGGTGTGGGTCACAGGCATCAGAGCGGGCGCGATGCCAGAGACGATGAACGGCTCGGGGCTCTCCAGCACGTACTTCCGCATGCCGTGGGCGATGCGGCGCTTCGTGGCTTCTGCCAGCTCCTTCTTGCGGCCGAAGATGCTGGCGCCCGGAATGCTCCAGTCGATGCAATCGGCGGCCGGCCGGTGGCGCTGCTGCCCAGCCTTCGGCTTCTTCGCGTGGGTCTGCTCAGGCCACACGATCGGCAGGCCGTCGCACCGCGCGATCATGTAGAGCCGGGTGCGGGTGCTGTGCGCGCCCAGGTCTGCATTGCAGATCACGCGCCATTCGACCTTGTAGCCCATGGCACGCAGCCCACCGACGAAGTGCTCCCAGTTCCGGCCCTTGCGCTTCGCGTCCGGCACCAGGAACTGGTTGCGCCGCGGCACCACCTCGCCCGGAGCTGCCACGCGGTATACCGTCTTGCCGGCGGCGTCCGTCACCTTGTCCAGCGTGATGACGCGGCGTGTGTCCGGGCAGCGCTTTGCGACCAGCGGCGACCACTGCAGCATCTGCTCGACGTTCTCCAGCGTGATCACGTCGGGCCGGGTCTTGCCGGCCCACCGGTGCACCACCCAGGCCAGGGAGCGGATCTCCTCGCTGCGGGGCTGGCCGCCCAGCGCCTGGCTGTGGTGCGTGCAGTCCGGCGAGGCATGCAGCAAGCCCACCAGCTGGCTGCGCGTGACGGCGAGCGGATCCACCTCGCGCACGTCCGCCCGGTAGTGCCGGGTCTGCGGGTGGTTAATCTCGTGCATGCCGATCGCTTCGGCGTCGTGGTTGATCGCCACGTCGACGTGCCGGCCGATGGCCTGCTCGATGCCGGTCGATGCACCGCCACCACCGGCGAACAGGTCGATCACCAGCTTGGCGGCGAGCGGGAGGATGAACTGGGGTGCGAGCATGCGGGCTCCAGAAAAAGAAAAGCCCGCTCGTGGCGGGCTGTGGGTGTTGGTCAGGCGGCTGGCGGGTGGGAGGGGCAGGGCCAGCGCAGCGATCCGTCGCCGGTGGGGCAGGTGCACAGATCCGGGGCCTGGGATTCCGATGTGGGTGGTGCCGCGCCGCCCAGGCCCGCGCGGCCCTCGCCGCCCAGCGCCTCGATCAGGTCGGGGATCAGCTTGGAGAGTTCGCCCGTGGCGATCGCCACGTCGGTGTCGAAGCCCGAGTCGTCCTGGCCGCGGCCCTCGAACACCGTATCGAGGAACGACACCTTCTTGATCTGCAGGCCTTCGGTCAGCACGAAGGCGACGCGGTCGTCCCAGCTCATCGCGAGCTTGGTCGGCAGCTTGCCGGCGGCGATGTGCTCGCGGATCTCGTCTATGTCGAGCGGGTGGCGGCCGTACCGCACCACGGCCTTCGTCTCGTCGGCGGCTTTCAGTTCGCACTCGCGGTCCAGGCTGAACCCCTCGGGCGGCTCCTGCTCCTTGAGCCAGTGCGCCATGGCGGCCTGAGGGCTGGTGGCTGTGTCCAGCAGGGACAGCGACAGGCCCGGCAGCGCCTCGACCAACAGAGACACCACCTCGTCAGCACGCCCCTGGCTGCCGGTATCGAGCACCAACAGGCGCGCCTCGATGTCGATCCAGACCCACATCGCCGCCTGCTTCGAGAAGGCCATGGGCAGCAGGTCCAGCTTCGCCTCTTCCTTCAACTCCCGGGTCTCCTTCTTGCCGGGCTTGCGGCCCGTCTCCTGCTCGATGCGCGTGGCCTTGTCCTTCACCCTCCGCGCGAGCACCGCGGCAGGGATGGTCTTGGCCTCGGTCATGAAGCGCAGGATCCACTGGCCGCCTACGGATTCGACGAGCGCGCCGTAGGCCTCGCCTCGCGGCGGCACCCATCCGACGGATTTCTCCTGGGTGGCGCCGCACTCCACGAACGGGGTGCGGGCCAGGGCTTCCTCGAGCTGGGCGAGTTCTGCATGCCACTCGGCGATGCGGTAGATGATCAGGTTGGAAAACATGGGCTGGGGCTCTCGTGTTGATGGTCAACGGGCGCGCAGGCACTGCACGGTGGTGGCATCGATCCATGCCGGCGTGGTGCCGGGCTCGCACGCGCGGGCCGCGGCGGCGGCGCGGCGCTCCTCGGCGGCCTTGACGTGGGCCTGCTCGGCGGCGGCGCGGTGGCGGGTGTCGGCCTGGCTGTCGTCTTGGCCGGCCCAGATCAAGGCCGCGAAGATCAGCAGCCCCAGCCCAACGGAGCCGAGGAAGGTGCTCTGGGGCTTCGGGGCGGGGGCTTGCGTGGCTGCGCGCATGGCGGGGTGATGAACGTCCATGGGTGTCTCCGGTTGGGAAAAAAAGGAAGGTCCGCGCGAGGCGGGCCAAGTGTGGTGGTCAGGCGATCGCCTGCAGAAGGTCCAGTTGCTGCGGAGCGGGCGGCGGCGCCTGCTGGACGCGTTGCCGCTCGTGCTCGATGCGGGCCCGGGCGATCTCGACGTAGCCGAGCGGGTTGCCGTTGCCGTCGTCGTCCAAGTCGATCCCGACGAACCGGAAGCCCTCCCGCATGCAGGCCTTGCCGGTGCTGCCGCTGCCCATGAATGGGTCCAGCACCAGGCCGCCGGGCGGCGTCACCAGGCGCACGAGGTAGGCCATGAGGTCGGTGGGCTTGACCGTGGGGTGGAAGTTGCCGTTGCGGGCGCCCCAGTCGGCGTCCTCGCGCTCGCGCATGGTGGCGCCGTAGGCTACGGCCGGCGTGTCGCTGCTGGGCATGCCGGCGTTGCGATCGGCCCGGGATGCCTTCGCGCAGTAGAAGAAGCGGGCGGCGCTGCCCGTGCTGGCCGGAATGTCGGCGCTGGTGAAGTTGCCGCCGAACGTGCCGTAGCAGACGCTGCCCGGGCCCTCTTGGGCCGCGCGCATCGTCCCTGCCTTCATGGCGCCGCTGGTGCTCTCCGGGAACAGCGCGACCACTTCCTCTGTGCCGTCGTGGATCAGGTTGGCGGGCCAGCGGCCACCTTCACCACCGACCCGGCACCCGTCGATGTTCAGCGCCCCGGTGCCGTGCTGCAGCATGTTCGCCGCCACTGTGCCCGCCAGCGGCCTGCGCGCCACCGTGATCGGCTCCAGTGCGGGTTTCAGAGCAGTGCCCCATCCCCGCCATTCCCCGTCGAGGTTCCGGCTCTTCGGGAAGCCACTGCCGTAGACCCACGCGATCATGTCGCGGATCTCGAACCCGGCGTCCTCGATGTTGACGGCCATGCGGTGCTGCGTGCGCGTGCCGGCAAAGGCCAGCAGGTGGCCACCCGGCTTGAGCACGCGCAGGCACTCGGCCCAGATTTCGACGCCGGGCACGCCACTGTCCCAGGCCAGCCCCATGAAGCCGCCGCGCGCTGCGCCGGCCCGCGCGCGCCCATACGGCCCGTCCTGGCCCTTCCGGCTCGGGCCGCCGCCATCCGATGTCAGGCCGTACGGTGGGTCGGTCACGATGGCGTCGACCGATGCGTCGGCCATGGTGCGCAGGACGGCGAGGCAGTCCCCGCGGTGCAAGGTGTATTCCATGCGGGCTCCAGGAAAGCCCGCATGCGGCGGGCAGGCGGAAGAGAAAAAGCCGGTTGCCCATCGAAGGGCTGCAGGGGGAAGAGAGAGGGAGGGAGGAGAGCCCCCGGCCCGGCTGGCGAAAGTGGTGTGCGGCGTCAGGGCGCGGCGGCCATCAGGCGCCACGGCGCCGTGGGCGTGCGGCGCTGCCAAGCGGTGACACCGGCGTGGCACCCGTCGGCCCGGTACTGCCGCTGCAGCTCGCGAACATCGGCGACCGACCGCAGGAACGTCGGCACGGGTCCGTAGCAGCTGGGCCCGATCAGCACGAAGCACTTCCCGTCGGGGACGCGGAAGGGCAGCACGAGATCGTCAGGCATGCGGGGCTCCGTGGGGCTGGGGCCCCGGGCGGGGCCGGGTTGTAGAAGGACCGCTGCCCCATCGGGGCGTGCCGAGGGAAGGAAGAGAGGGAGGAGTGGAGACCCTCCGGGCGCGGTGGAGGGCGGCCCTGAGCAGGACGCCGAAAGAAAGAGCCGCGTGGATGCGCCCCAAAGAAGAGGGAGGGAGGAGAGCGGGGCGCGCGGCGAAAACTGGATGCGGTGGATCGCACTGGGCAGCGACCGCTTTGGGCAGGCGCTGCACGGTGAAATCATACCCTCGCTACTTTCCCGAGGTGGTCAGCGCTCACGCGCCGGTCGTTCTTGCTCTTGGCCTCCCGTGATGCCGCACCGCCGTATTGATCCCAGCGGGTGGATTTCGCAATGCAGGGGTCTTCCGGTCGTTTCCTTCCTTTGCCCACCTATATCTCGTTCGCGATGCCTGATCCCATCCGGGGGCAGAGCGCTACTGGCCTTTGCACGGCGATCTTTTCTATCCCGCTACCGCCTGCGGCGACCCTGTGTTTACCCAGCCGTGCCTGCTGCAAGAACTTGGCGGGCTGCTCTCGATGGATCGGGCCCCATCGCAGGCACTGCCGAACGGCCTTTGCTGCGATTGAGGAAAGTCTATCTAGGTTAGACAATGCAGTCAAACCAATTTAGACATGGAAGCAAAAAAACACAGATTGATAGCGTTCGAGCGCGATGCCGTGCGGCCTGCCGCGCGTTGCAATTTGCGGTTGCGCAAGCTGTGTTTGCGCCTCGGCAACTTGCGGTTGCGATCTGGTGAAGTTTATGAAACACTGTATAAAAAAACAGGAGGTCTCATGGATGTGCGCAGGAAGTTGTTGGGGCAGCGTCTCAAGGCGGCGCGGGCGGAAGCCCGGCTCTCGCAAGAGTTCGCGGCGGAATCGCTCGGCGTGACCCGGCAGTCGGTGTCAGCTTGGGAGACGGGCGTGAGCGTGCCGTCGGCGGTTCAGCTGGGCGAGCTGGCCACCATCTACTGCGCGTGTGCCCATGCTCTTCTGTTCGGCGAGCCGTTCACGCATGTGAGCGTTGCGGCCATGGTCAGGCGAGGCGCTGCAGCCTTGTCGCAACGGTGAGGAACCACGATGGATGCGAAGACCTTGTACGAGCGGATGGACGACGATGACGCGAAAGCTCCCCATGTCCGCTGCGTAACTTCTCTCTACGCCGCACGCCTGGCCGCGATCGCGCCGAAGCTCTCGCCCGCGGAGCTTGAGCAGATGATCGAACTGGGAGTGGTGGTGCACCGCCGGTCGACGGTGCTGGTGCCCGTGCTGAGCGCCACGAATGTTGAGGACTGGCTGAAGAAGTCCCGCGGCGGGTAGGTCCAGCAGGGGGGGGCTTGCCGGCACAGCGCCTATCGGGCGCCCTCCGTGTTCTTCCTCTTTGAAGCCTTGACCAGCCGGGGCACGGCCGCGGGAATGTCGGTCGCGCGGGCGTTCTGCTCTTTCAGCGCCCTGGTGGCAGGCATTGAGCTTTCAACCTCGTCGTCACCCTTGCTGTCCGCCAGGAAAGCGATCCACAGCGTGCGCAGTGTCTGCTTCTTCCGATCGGCCAGAGCGTCGAACTGCACAGCAATCTGCATGGCTTCATGGGACGGGGCGCTGTCCCATAGCAGCGATTCGGAACTCGTCTTGTAGAGTTTCGCGAGTTCCCGCAAGCGATAGACACCTGGGTCACCTCGGCCGGTTTCCCAGGCAGACACAGTCGCCTTGTTCAAGCTGAACCGTTCCGCCACCGCATGCTGCGAGAGGCCGGCGGCTTCACGCGCCGCCTTCAGTCTCAGGCCCACGCCGACGCGGTCCGGGTCAATTTCGTTTGCCATCGCGGAAGGGTACAAGCGCGCCAAACACGGCGTCTAAAGAGGTTTGACGTATCTGTCTAATCAATTTAGACTGACGGTATGCTTAAAGAACCCACCTGGGCGGCAGCAAACCGCAAGGCGACGGAAGAAATCGGGGGGCATGCCGCGGTCGCGCGGCACCTCGGTTTCCCAGACCGCCGCAACGTGTTCCCCTGGACGTCCGGCAAGCGGATCTTCCCAGAGGTGTATTGCTTTCGCATCGAGCGTGCCGCCAAGACGGTCACGCGCCGAGACCTCCGCCCCGACGACTGGCACCTGATCTGGCCCGAACTGGCCGACCAGGCCGCCCCGGTCGCCGCAAGGGAAAGCAGCCAATCCCTGAAACCCACACCGGCGGACGCATGAGCACGACCCCAGAAGACCACGACGACCCCATGTTCGCCCGAGGCATTGCCGGGCCGCTCGGCAAGCTCACCTGCGACGCCAAGACCAAGATCGACGAAGTGACCCACGAGCTGTGGCTGCAGCACTGTGCTGCGCGCGGGCTGGACACCGCAGGGGTGCTGCGCGACTGCATCTACGCGCTGGTGCACGGCAAGACGTACCGGCAAATGTTGGTGGAGAAGATCAGCCATGACTCGAAGCGTATCGACGCGCTGGCGAAGCTCATAGGTCCGTTCGGGGCCCCCGAATCCGAGGGCTTTGGGCAATGAGCGCGATCCTCGCAACCCAGGGGCCTATACCCCTCACCATGAGCAGCCGCGAGATCGCCGAGCTGACCGGGAGGCGCCACGACAACGTGATGCCCATCTGCCGCTCGCTGCGGGAGTCGGGGGTGTGCCCTGAAATTCAGGAGACCCCCTGGACCAACACCCAGAACGGGCAGACCTACATGGAGTGCCGCCTGAGCAAGCGCGACTCGCTGGTGCTGATCGCCCGGCTGTCGCCCGAGTTTACGGCCCTCGTGGTCGACCGCTGGCAGGAGCTGGAGGCCCAGGCCGCCCCCGCGCTGCCGCGCACCATGGCGCAGGCCCTGCGCCTGGCTGCTGACCAGTTGGAGCAGATCGAGCTGCAGAGGGCCCAGCTGGAGGAGGCCGCGCCGAAAGTCGAGTACGTCGACCGGTACGTGGCCGCCAACGGCGCCAAGGGCTTCCGACAGGTCGCGAAGCTCCTGCGGGCCAACGAACACGAGTTCCGCGCGTTCCTGCAGGAGGAGAAGGTCATGTACCGCCTGGGCGGGGAGTGGACCGCCTACCAGAGCCACATTGATGCCGGCCGCTTCGTCGTGCGTTCGGGCGTGGCCACGGCCACCGAGCACGCCTTCAACGTCACGAAGTTCACGCCGAAGGGGGTGGAGTGGGTTGCGGGGCTTTGGGGCCGGCATCAGGCGCGGAAGGCGCAAGGAGGGCCCCAGGCATGAACCTGGCGAACTATCTGGATCGCCCGATCGCGTTCCAGCGCTCCTTCGTGGGGCTGGGCATTGGCGTGACCGGGGCGCTCATGCTGTCCCAGGCCGTCTACTGGGCTCGCCGCAGCGAAGACGAGGACGGCTGGTTCTTCAAGTCCCAGGTGGAGTGGGAGGAAGAAACGGGGCTCAGGCGCGCCGAGCAGGAGACGGCCCGCAAGCGCCTGATCGCGCTGGGCGCGATGGAGGAAGAGCGCCGCGGCATCCCCGCGAAGCTGTTCTACCGGGTGAACTTCCAGGAGCTGGAGGCCCAGCTGCTCACCGCTGAAGCTGCCCGCAATCAAGATTGCGGGAATCCCGCAATCAAGAGTGCAGAGGCCCCGCAATCTGGCACGCCGGAATCCAGCACGCCAGATTGCGGGAATCCCGCAAACAGGACTGCTGTAACCCCGCAATCTAAGATAAGAAAGACTACCTCAGAGACTACCTCAGAGACTACGGCAGATACTTCTCCGGCAGGGGCTGACGCCCCGGCGGAGCCCCCAGCACCTCGCCGCTTCACGGCACCCAACGGCACGATCTACGAGATCCCGGGCGAGCTGAGTTACCCCCTCGAGAAGTCGAAGACCTTCAAGGCCTGGATGGCCTACGCGATCACCTACTTCGTCCGCTACGCCGCATGGCCGGTGTGGAACGCGTCGGTGGCCGGGCAGATGGCCAAGTTCATCGACCGGGTGGGCGCGGATGCGGCGCCGCGGGTCGCGGTGCACTATGTCCGTCGTGTCGCCGAGCAGTTCGTGGTGCAGCAGATGCACCCCGTTCGCCTGCTGCTGGCCGATGCGGAGAAGTGGCACACCCAGGCCAGCACGGGGACCGGCATGACGCGGGTGCAGGCCCAGCAGGAAGACCGCACGGCGGGCAACCTCGATGCCATCGAGGAGGCGAAACGCTTGTCGCGGGAGCGGGCCGCCCGTCGCGCAGGCCAGAGCGGGGAGGGCTGCAATGCTTGACGACGACGCACGCGACTGGCTCGCGGAGGAGCTGGGCGCCACGATGGAGCTGGCGGGCCAGCAGATCCGGCCCGCCGCGCTGAGCCTGCTGATGGACGATCTGGCTCACCTGCCCAAGCCGGTGCTGCAGATGGCCCTGGCCCGCATCCGGGCCGAGCACAGGGGCCCGATCCTCACCGGCACGGTGCT
The DNA here is from genome assembly GCF_031844105.1 of Acidovorax sp. PRC11. Lineage (NCBI taxonomy): Bacteria > Pseudomonadati > Pseudomonadota > Betaproteobacteria > Burkholderiales > Comamonadaceae > Acidovorax > Acidovorax sp. PRC11. The sequence goes on from NZ_JAUZUQ010000007.1 coordinate 124,860, forward strand.
GCAGTACGCCGACCACGCGCTGGGCCGCCTGCTGCCCGCCGAGGCCTACGCCCTGGCCATGTCCAGCCAGGACGAGCGCAGCACCGTGGTGTGGAACAACGAAATCGCGGAGGCATGGGGGCTGGCCGCGCCACTGCTCGATGCGGGCGACAAGTTCGGAGCGCGGCAGGCGTTCATGGAGGGCTACGCCCGCATCACCGGCGAGGCGCGGGCCCTGCGCAAGCGGCCGCAGCTGCAGGTGAGCCTGGGCTACGACGCCGAGGGCCGCACCCGGGCCGTGCAGGAGGCCATCGCCGCCGGCCGCCTCCCCGGTGGGTTGGAGGCGCTGCCCGCCGACGTGCGCGAGCAGTTGGCCCTGCCGGCGCCGCGCGGTTTGTGTGCGCTGCCCGCACCCGCTGCGGGCGACAGCGCCGCAAAAGCCATGGCCCTGTCCCAGTTGCCGCGGCTTCAACGGCTGGTGACCCGCGGGCTTTCGCGGGCCCGGCGCGTGAAGCGCGTGCGCGCGTGGCAGGACCGCCGACGCACGCGGAAGCTGAAGGCCGCTGCGCAGCGGATGGTGGATGAGCATCTGGCCGCCCAGGCCTCGAAGGGAAATGCATGACGATGAAGAAGACCATGGCTCAGTTGCTGGAGGCGCTGCGCGATGCTGGGGGCTCTGCTCGTGAGAGCGCGTTGCGTGCTGCCACCGGCTGGACAGCCGAGCATCTGGCGATGGTGCTGGAGGAGGCCCGCGAGGGCTTGCTCACCCGACCGGTCGCCACGAAGCCCCAGGAAGACACCGAATGGGTTGCTGTGAACGTGCTGATCGCGCGCTGCCCCTGGAAGCCTGCCCGGATCCTCAAGGCCATCACCGTGCGGGAAATGGGCACCCGCGAGCTGGCCGAGGCGGCGAAGTCCCCCGAGGTGGCGATGGGGCTCCTGCTGCGCAGGATGGAACGCGCGAAACGGATCAAGCTCGCGGCGTTCGACGGCCTCCGGAAGTGGGTGCCCTTCGGCCGGTACATCGCCCCCGGGGGCTCGCGGCCCGAGCCCTACGACGGCGACCTGCTCGCGTTGATCGCCCAGCACCAGCCCATGCGGTTGGAGCATCTGGCGGAGCTGACGGGGCGCGGCCGCGTCTACACCCGGCAGCGCGTGCACCAGCTGCGCCGCGAGGGCAAGGTCAACATCCGCGGAGTGGACGGCAGCTGGCGCTACGTGCTGCCGGACTACGTGCGCACGTCCGCGGAGATCGAGCAGGACATCCTGCTGCGCTGCGAGGACGTGGGCGGAGACTGCCTGCGCTGGAGCGGCGCGCGCAGTCCGCAAGGCCATCCGCTGACGCGCCACGACGGCAACGTGAAGCGCGTGGACATCGTGCTGTGGACGGCCGTGCATGGCAAGGAACTCAAGAAGGGCCACACGCTCACCAGGACCTGCGAGACGCCGGGCTGCTGCAACCATGAGCACCACAAGCAGGTCACGCGCAGCGCGGCGATGCGCAAGGCGTTCGCCGCCATCGGCTTCGGCGGTGAAGCGCACGGCCGACGGGTTTCTGCCGCCATCCGGCACAAGGTCGGATCGCTGTCGCCCGAGCAGGTGGAACTGATCCGCACCAGCCCCCTGACGGGCGCCGAGCTGGCGCGCCAGCTCGGGAAGACCAAATCGGTGGTGCAGGACGCCCGCGCGGGCCGGAGCTATCGCGACTATGTGGTGACCAGCCCGTTCGCGGGGCTGGGCGGGAGGTCTGCATGCTGATCCTCGGGATGGACCCCGGCGCGCACACCGGTGTGGCGACCTACGTGGATGGCGTGCTCACGGACCTGGAGACGATCCCGCCGCACCACATTGAGCGGATCATCCGCGGCCGCATGCCGGCCCGGGTAGTCTTCGAGGATTCCCGGCTGCAGAGCCACGTCTGGACGCGGGCGAAGAGCGCGGCGGCGAGCGCCAAGATGGCCCGCAACGTGGGCACCGTTGACGCGTGGTGCAACCTCATCACCGAGGTGTGCGGCGAGCTGGGCATACCTGCCCACGGCATCAGCCCCGCGGGGAAGGGCGGCAAGCTGAACGCTGAGGCCTTCGCTCGGATCACCGGCTGGGCGGGTCCGTCGAACGAGCACAGCCGCGACGCCGGCATGATCGCTTGGCCTTTCCGCCGCGCCGCCGATCTGCGCAAGGGAGGCCGGTGATGCGTAGGTCTGGCTTCCGCCGCTCGGCACCGCCTACCCCCCGCCCGAGTGACCGTGAGGAGCGCTTGGCTGTCCGCGCGGCGCGCGCCATGGCGGAGGTGACGCCACGGGCTGCGGTGCACGCGCCGTGTGGCTCGCCAGCGCCCGCGGTGCTGAAAGGCGTTTTCGTGCGCAGTCGCACGTACCGTCACCTGGTGGCGCAGCTGCCGTGCAAGTTCTGTGGCGTGCCGGGCCTGAGCCAGTGCGCACACGCGAACACCGACAAGGGCGTCTCGCTCAAGGTGTGCGACCTCGAGAGCTTCCCCCTCTGCGCTGACCGGCCCGGCGTGCGCGGCTGCCATGCGCTGTTCGACCAGGGGGCTTTGCTGACGAAGTTGGCGCGCCGCGAGATTGAACGGGTCTGGATCGCCGACACCCAGCGGCAGATTTGGGCGATGGGGCTCTGGCCGAAGTCCTTGCCGGTGCCTGCTTTCGTAGAACTTCCATCCTGATAACGATGAACGACCCCATGGATTGGCTGGCGGCCCAGATTGGAGCCCGCCAGGAGCCACCGCGCCCGCTGCACGCCAACCCCAGGCCGGCCGGCGTGATCCGCCCGGGCAGCGGAACGGACGTGCTGCTGCGGTTCCTGCGCCTGCATCCCCTGCGCTGGTTCTTCCACCCCGAGCTAGTGCTGGCCCTGGGCCGCTCCAAGGGAGAGGTGGACTGGGCTCTGCAGTACCTGACAGGGCAGGGTTTCATCCTGGCCGAGACGGCCGAACTGCCCGGGCGGAAGCCCGTGGCGCGCTACAAGCTGAAAGGAAATTGAGCAATGGCACAGAGATTTGGCCGGAACCAGCGCCGCCGGGCCCGCGAGGCGCTGCAGGCGGCGCAGCAGTTGGCGGAAACCCGCCTCGACGCGGCGCGCAGCCAGGCCAGCCGCGCCCAGGCGATGCGGCAGGAGGTGCACGCCCTCGAGGATGTGCTGGACGAGGCGCGCGAGCTGCTGGGCGCTTCCATCGCCCTGCCGCCGAAGCATGCGGGCCGGCACCCCTACGCACGCGGCGGGGACTTCGAAGCCTTTCCGCGCCCACAGCAGCGACTGGCCTTGGACGACATCACCGCGAACGTCGCCAGGGAAGAGGTTGCGCTGAAGGTCCAGCGCATGCGCACGCTGCTGGTTGACGCTGAGCACCGGCCCCCCGGCCTGCGTGACTCGGAATACCGAATCCACATGCGCGTGACGCTGGGCAGTGGGGAGGTGGTCTACGCCATTTCCGAGGACGCTCTGCACGACTCGCCGGCGGGCTGGCTGGAAAAGCGACTGGGAATAGAGATCGCCAGGCAGTTGGCCCAGGTGTTGGGTCGGAGGCGGCAGCCGAACGCGGCACGCGGCCGGGCGAGGGATGGGCTGAATCCTTGGTAGAGTTGCTCTTCCAAAGGAGGGAGAACATGCCCAAGAGATCTTCGCCGGACCATTCGGAGGCGCTCCGCGCGGTAGAGCGCCTTCTGGCGGCCAAGCCGGAAACCGATGATGCCGCAGCCGAACTGTGGCAGGACAGCGAGGGGCTGGTGGATTTCTACCTCGATGGCGTGGACCTGCGCTCTCACCCCATACCCAGCCGTGAAGAGCTCGGGCAGGCCTGTTTCTGGATGGCCTGGTTGGTGGAGGTGTGGAGCGTGCGCGAGCACCAGCAACTGATCTTCGAACTGCTGTCGCCTTCCTTAGGGGTGGCGATGTACGAACTTCGCCCGAGGGTGGCAGCTCTCCGGCAGGCGTGTCTGGTCGCGCTTGAGAAAATGGCCACCGAGCAGGGCCAACAGGTGCGGCAACTCCTTCCAGAGGACGACATTCCGTTCTAGGTCAATCCACCCCCCTGCGCCCAGCCCCTTGTCCTCCCGGACGACGGGGCTTTTTTTTTGCCTGCGCCCCTGTGACCGTGCCAAGCCTGACAGCTTCGGCACATGACCAAACCGACCCCCAAGAAGCCCAAGCTCGCCAAGGGCAAGAGCGCCAGGCGCAGCGCCAAGGCCGGGGCCGCGCCCAAGAAAGCCCAGATCACCACCGAGGACCGGCACCGGCTCTTCGCGCGTGAGTTCGTCGCCAACGGCTTCAACGCCACCCAGGCCGCCGTCTCGGCCGGATACAGCACCAACACCGCTGCGTCCCAAGGTGCACGCCTGTTGAGAGATGCCAAGGTCCAGGAGTATGTGCGGGAGGCGAAGGCCGTGGTGATCGAGCGCGCCGAGGTGAAGGGCGAGGACGTGGTGCGCCGCCTGAACCAGATGCTGATGGCCGACCCGCGCGAACTGGTGGAAGTGTTCGTGGCCTGCTGCAGGCACTGCTACGGCATCGGCCATCAGTACCAGTACACCCTGGCGGAATACAACGCCAAGCGGGAGAAGTGGCTGAACGACCGGAAGGATGCGGCTGATTTCCCGGAGCAGGGCGGAGTGGGGTACGACGCACGCAAGCCGCCGAATCAGGAATGCCCCGAGTGCTTCGGCGCTGGGCAGTCCCGCACGGTGCTGAAGGACACCCGCCAGATGTCGCCCGGGGCGCTCGCCCTGTTCGCCGGCGCGAAGGAGACGCGCAACGGGCTGGAGGTCAGCCTGCACAGCCAGCTCGATGTGGCCGAGAAGCTGATGCGCTACCACGGCCTCTACAAGCGCGACAACGAGCAAGGGGCGAAGGGCGGCGGCGTGGGTCACTTCGAGATCCATTTCGTGGAGCCGCCGCCCCGCGAGAACGATCCAGCAGCCGGCGGGAGCTGATGTGCGTCTCAACCCAATCCGCGGCACCACCCAGCCCACCATCCTCGCGTCATCCCTGTCGGATGTGCTGGCGGGCTCGGCCGTGGCCGACTTCGCTCATGACTACGAGGTAGAGCGGGAGCGGGTGCGCATCGAGCTACCCGCCAAGCTGCGCGGCCTGTTCCAGCCTCGGCGGTTCAAGGTGATGTACGGCGGCCGCGGCGGGGCGAAGTCCTGGTCCGTGGCCATGGCGCTGCTCATCATGGGCAGCAACCGGCCGCTGCGCATCCTGTGCGCGCGGGAGGTCCAGAAGTCCATGCGGGACTCGGTGCACCGGCTGCTTTCCGACCAGATCGCAACGCTGGGCCTGGGCGGCTTCTACGAGGTGCTGGACACGGAGATCCGCGGCGCGAACGGCACGCTGATCCTGTTCGCGGGGCTGCAGGCCCACACGGTGGACTCCATCAAGTCCTTCGAGGCCATCGACATCGTGTGGGTGGAAGAGGCGCAGTCCGTCAGCGCCCGGTCCTGGGAAGTGCTGGTGCCGACCATCCGGCGGCCCGGCTCCGAGATCTGGCTGACGCTGAATCCCGACCTGGCCAGCGACCCGACCTATTCCCGCTTCATCACCAACTCGGACGAAGACACCTGGCTCTGCGAGATCAACTGGCGGGACAACCCCTGGTTCCCGGCCGTGCTCGAGAAGGAGCGGGTCCGCCACTTCAAGCGCGACCCGGACACCTACTGGAACGTCTGGGAGGGGCGTCCCAAGCGCACGTTGGCCGGCGCGATCTACGCGAAAGAGGTGGAACGGCTCTACAACGACGACCGCGTGTGCCGCGTGCCCTACGACCCGAAGCTGCCCGTGCACACCGTTTGGGATCTGGGCTGGGCCGACAACATGGCCATCGCGTTCATCCAGCGCACGGCCGTGGACTTCCGCGTCATCAACTTCATCCAGGACAACCAGCGCACGCTCGAGTCCTACGTGGAGGAGATGGAGAAGCTGCCCTACCGTTGGGGCACGGACTTCCTGCCGCACGACGGCTCACACGGCGACTTCAAGACGGGGCAGACGGCCCAGCAGATCCTCGAGGACCTGAACCGGGAGGTGGAGGTGCTGGACCGGTTCGGGTTGGAGGCTGGCATCCGCATCGCCCGCGGCATCTTCAGCCAGGCTTACATCGACACCTCGAAGGGCGCGCGGCTGCTGGAGTGCCTGAGCAAGTACCGCCGGCAGATCGATCCCCGCACGCAGGAGCCCGGCGCGCCGCTGCACGATGAGTTCTCCCACGGCGCGGACGTGTGGCGGTACATCGGCATGGCGTTGCCGCGGATGGACAACAGCGTGATGCGCCAGAACTCGTCCCAGGTGAAGCGCCGCGGCAGCGGAATGGCACGGTGATTTCCGTACCAAGCCTGCCATCTTGCCGGCCATGCCTGCATGTATCGACCTGCGCAAAGCGCACCTGCACCGCCAGCACGGCGACCTGATGGCGATCTACACCTGGATCAACGGTGAGCGCGCCCTGGTCCTGATCCCGCACCTGCGCCCGGGGGCTCCCTGGTACGTGGTGCTGGACAGCGCCGCCTACCGCTACGACAACCCGGCCTACCTGGCGAAGCAGTGCCGGGTGGCATGCGGCGTTCTCGGCATCGAGCCGTCCCGTCCCAACTGGGTGCGCGTGGCGACCATCATCCACGAGGGGCTGCCCGACCTGATCAAGATGCCCAGCGAGCCAAGTTGGGAGAGGGCGGGCCGCGAAATCGGCACGCTGGTGGCGAAGCTCGATGGGCGGGAGATCGCGGCCGAGGCTGTGACGGTCGGGGACCAGGGGGCGGAGTATGTCCGCGCTTGATATCCGCTTCAACCGCCGGGCTGGTGTCGGCGAGCGCATCCTGAACGATGTGCCGCTGCAGTTCGACCAAGACGCGGACGCCGCCCCGCGCCACAAGCTCGACGGGCCGGCCGCGCGAGACACGCTGCGCAAATGCCTTGGATGGTACTACCGCGAGCGCGACATCCAGGCCGCGAATCGGCTGGACATGGCGATCGACGCGGACATGTACGACGGCGAGCAATGGGACCCGGCCGACGCCGCGGTGCTGGAAGACCGCGGCCAGATGCCGCTGGTCTTCAACGAGATCGCGCCCATGGTGGACTGGCTGATCGGCACCGAGCGCCGTGCGCGCGTGGACTGGACCATCCTGCCGCGGACGGAAGACGCGGTGCAGCTGGCCGACGTGAAAACGAAGGTCATGAAATACGTCCAGGACGTGAACCGCAGCACCTTCGCGCGGTCGCGGGCTTTCGAGGATGCCGTGAAGGTCGGGGTGGGCTGGCTGGATTGCGGCGTGCGCAACGACCCGACCAAGGACATCATCTACGACAAGTACGAGGACTGGCGCAACGTCCTGTGGGACAGCATGTCCATCGAGCCGGACCTGAGCGACGGCCGGTACATCTTCCGCACCAGGTGGGTGGATGAGGACGTGGCGGCGGCCATGTACCCTGAGCGTGCCGATGTCGTGCGCCGGGCCGTCCAGCAGGACCGCGAGTGGAGCGCCCAGCAGTGGGAGCAAGACGAGTTCTATTACCAGGGCCATTCCAGCCGCAGCGGGGAGGCCGCGGGCGGGTACGCGTCCGGCGGCCACAGCACGGTGGACAGCGAGCCGCGGCGGCGCGTGCGCCTGATCGAATGCCAGTTCCGGATGCCGGCGCAGACGCGCGTGGTCACCAGCGGCCCGTTCAAGGGCTCCGTGGTGGAGGGCTGGGATAGCGCGCTCATGGCGGCCGTGTCGGCGTTCGGCGGTTCCATCGTGGATCGCGTGGTGATGCGCATGCACGTCGCGGTGTTTACGGAAGGCCACCTCTTGGCGCTGGGCCCGATGCCCATGCGGCACAACAGCTTCAGCCTCACGCCCATCTGGTGCTACCGGCGCGGTCGGGACCGCATGCCCTACGGGGTGGTGCGCCGCGTGCGCGACCTGCAGATGGACATGAACAAGCGCGCCTCTAAGGCGCTCTTCCTGCTGAACACCAATCAGATCTTCGCCGAGAAGGGTGCGGTGGACGACATCGCGGAAGCCCGCGAGGAAGTGAACCAGCCTGACGGTACCGTCATCTACAAGGCCGGGAAGAAATTCGAGGTCCACCGCGACAGCGAGATGGCCACCGGCCAGGTGCAGATGATGACCCTCGACGCACAGGCGATCCAGCGGAACGCCGGCATCAGCAATGAAAACCTCGGCCGGCAGACCAATGCCAGCAGCGGCGAGGCCATCAAGGCCCGCCAGACGCAGGGCTCCGTCGTGACCACGCAGCCCTTCGACAACCTGCGCTTCTCGACGCAGGTGCATGGCGAAAAGATGCTCTCCCTCGTGGAGCAGTGGTACACGGAAGAAAAGGTGATCCGCCTGTCCGGGCACAAGGGGCAGCTGGAGTGGGTCAAGGTCAACACGCCCGAGCAGCAGCCGGACGGCTCGATCCGTTACCTCAACGACATCACCGCCAGCATCGCGGATTTCGTGGTGTCCGAGCAGGACTATGCCGGCACGCTGCGGCAGGAGATGTTCAATTCCATGCTGGGGCTCGCCGGCCGCATGGACCCGACCACGGCCATGCGGCTGATGACCATGGCCATGGACTACAGCGACCTGCCCAACCACGAGCAGATGGCGGACGAGATGCGCAAGCTGACCGGCGAGCGCGATCCGAACAAGCCCCTCACGCCGGAGGAGCAGCAGCAGATGCAGCAGCAGATGCAGGCCCAGGCCGAGGCCCTGCAGATGCAGCAGGCGGCCGCGCGCGCGGCGCTGGACGAGCAGCTGGCGAAGGTGCGCGAGATCAACGCCCGCGCCGAGAAGCTGGAAGCCGAGGCCGAGCAGCTGCGCTCCGGCGGAGAGGCGGCGCAGGCCCAGCAGCTTGAGGGCGTGGCCGCCACCGTGCGCCGCGATGCGGACATGGAGCTGGACAACGTGCGCCGCCAGCTCGCCAAGACCCAGGCCGATCTGGCCAACAAGACGCTGCAGATCAAGGCGGACGGGGACGTGCGCCTGCAGGTCGCGCGCATCGAAGCCGACTCGCGCGAACGGGTGGCAGAGATCCAGGCCGCGAGCAAGGAACGCCTCACGGCAATGGGCGACCGCCTGGCCCAGTACGAGCAGCAGGCACCCATACCCACGAATGAAGAGGCGACACAGTGATGGAACGAGCAGACATCAGCATGCCGATCACCAAAGGCATCAGCGCGATCGGCGTGGCCGCGGCGGCGAAGGCGGACGTGGTGGACCAGATCGCCGCAGCCGCCACGGGGCACCCCAACGCCAATGCCTGGGGGGCGGTCAACGCCATCCCGTGGGGCACTATCGCGTCCATCATGGCTGCGGCCTACACCGCCCTCCTCATCGGGGAGTGGTTGTGGAAGAAGCTCCTGCGACCGCTCGCCGAGCGCCGCCGGTGGGTCAAGCCCCGGAAGCGCTACATCATCACGCTGGATGACCTGCAGGAGCAGCAGGACACGGATCGGGCGCCGCTGTGATGTCCCGCATCCCACCACAACTCGCACAGAAGCTGGCGGCCCTAGTGCTGCTGGCCGGCCTCGGCGGTGGCACCTACGTCGCGCAGCAGGCAACCGAAACCGCGCAGCGCGACCAGTACGTGCAGGCCGTTGCTGCAGACCCCGGCACGTCGCCGGCCGTCAAGATCGCCATGGTGATGGGCTCCCACTACGAGTCCAGCAGCCGGCACATCGGCACGCCCTACATCGACCGCGCCGGCCGCGGGCAGCCCCTCACGGTGTGCAACGGCGTCACCGGCCCGGAGGTGGACGCGTGGCGCTACTACACGCCCGCCGACTGCTACCAGTTGGAGCGGGCCCGGTACATCCAGGCCGAGCGCGACGCGGCGCGGCTGCTGCGGTACTGGGCCGCTTACGACCCGTTCATTCAGGCGACGTTTGTGGACTTCGTGTGGAACAAGGGGCCGCAGGCGCTGGAGGCCAGCACCATGCGGCGGAAGGCCAACGCAGGCGATCTGGTGGGCGCATGCCGTGAGAACCCTCGCTGGAACCGCGGCACCGTGCGCGGCGTGTCCACCGTGCTGCCCGGGCTGCAGATCCGCGGCGATTCCAACGACGAGATCTGCCGTGAATGGAGGTTGACGCAATGAAGAGCATTTCCATCGCTGTGTGCGCCGCCCTGGCGCTTTCCGGCTGCACGATCGTGCCCACGGGCCCGGCGCAGCAGGCATGCAGGCTGCTGCAGGTGGCCAGCAGCGAGGCGGACATGGCGCCGGCCTGGTACATCGACGCGGGCGCCGTGCTCGAGCGGTGCGGGCAGCAGGGCGCCCGGGCCGATGGAGAGCGCCGGGCGTGCTTCGCCTCGGCTCAGGGTGGGTATCGCGACAGCAAGGACTGCGAGGCCATGCCATGACGCCCCTGCAGATCATCCTGCTGGTCAGTCTGGCAGCCAATGGGCTGCTCGGATGGGCGTACCTGGGCGAGCGCGACGATGCGACCGAGGCGCGCGCGGCGGTGTCCGCGAAGGGCCAGGAGCTGGCGGGCGTGCGCGGCGCGGCCCAGGCCTGCAGCTCCTCGGTGGACGAGCTGCGGGCTCTCGCGGGCAAACGCGCGGAGACGGCAGCGCCCGCCCGGCGCGCGGCGGCTGATCGTGCATCCGACCACAACCGGGACGCCGACGCCATCCTGGCCGCGCCTCCGGCCGTGCTCGGCGATGCCTGCGCCAGCGCGCAGCATCGGGTAGACACCTGGCTGCAGGGGAGGGCGAGGCCGTGAACTTGCTGAAACGCTCAAGTTGCGCAATTTCGCAAATTCCTCTCCTTCTGGTGGCGGGCGCGCTGCTGGCCGGCTGCACAACGGCGCCTACGCGCGTAGTCGTGCAGCGCGTGAACGTGGCGGTGCCGGTCGAGTGCCAGGAGCCCGTGCCCGCCCGGCCGGTGATGCCCACCGATTCGCTCCAGCTCGGCGCCACGGTCGATGACTTCACGCGCGCGGCGATGGCCGAAATCTCGCGCCGCGAGGGCTACGAGGGGCAGCTGCTCGCGGCACTGGAAGCGTGCCGCTCCCCGGTTCCATCATGACAGGAGGCGGTCAAGCAGGCTCGCCGCGCCGGAAGGCCCAAAATCAGCGTGCGGCTGCTGCGGGAAGGCTGGGGTGGAACTCCTTCTCATGCTCATCGCCAACAAGTAATTGCTCATACCGTCACAGGCTCTCCCGAGAAGCGCCCGACGAGTGCTGTAGTTCCACGTCCTGCACATCCGGCGCAGCCTCCACCCTGTTGCGCCCGCCTTGCTTCGCAGCGTACAAGGCGGCGTCTGCGCGCTTCAGTAAGTCGGCCGGGGTTTCGCCTCCTGATTTGCAGCTGGTAGACGCCAAGCCGCATGAGACTGTCACGACGCCGTCGATTCCCTTGGCATGCCGCAACTGGAGTTGGAGTACCTGCGACCGCGCAGCTGAGGCCACGAGCGCGGCGCCAGGCGTGTCCGTCTCGAGCAGTACCGCCGCGAACTCTTCGCCGCCATACCGGGCAACGAAGTCTCCTGGTCGTCGCATAGCCGCCCTTAGAGCCGCACCAACGATGCGCAGGCATTCATCGCCGGCAGGGTGTCCGTACTCGTCGTTGTACTGTTTAAAGAAATCGACGTCGAACATCAGCAGGGTGACGGGACGGTTGTGTCGCTTGCAATGCCCCATGAATTCGAGAAGTCTGCGATCAAACGCCCGACGATTCGGCAGCTCCGTGAGTGCGTCATGGTCGGCCATGTGAGCCAACTGTTCATTTGCTTGCATGAGCTGGACATGGGCCTGAGCCAAAGCATGGTCACTTGCACGGCGAAGCGTCAAGGCGTGCACGACGTACCATCCTGCAGAGCCTATCACTGCGATGAGCAGCGTGACGCACAGAAACTGCACTTCAGTACTACGGCGCCACTGCTGCAATACCTCCTCTTTCGCAACGGCGACAGTCACAAAGAGCGGGCTGTCCGCCAGATGTTCGAAAACGACAAGGCGCTCGACGGCATCGATTGGCGACGCCAACAACAATGAACCGCTGCGGGCATTCGCAACCAGCCGTAGCAAAGGGTTATCGCTCACCCGGCGGCCGAGGTCGTCCACCGAGAATGGGCGCCGCACCACGATCGTGCCATCGATCAGACTAAGGGAGATGGCCCCTTTGGCGCCTACGTCGAAGCTGTTGAGCAGTTTTAAGATCGAGGTCACTTTGACCGTGGCCAGAGCCACTCCTGCGAACTCCCCGTTTGCATCGTTGAGTCGTCTTGACACCGGGATGACCCACTCCCCGGTGGATCGGCTGGTTATGGGTCTGCCGATGAGGATCCGCTCGCTGCGACTGCTACGGTGGACCTGGAAGTATTCACGATCAGAATTATTCGAGATGGGTCCTTGCGCCGACTGCGTATGGACGAGCCAGCTGCCGTCCGCTCCATAAACAAACAATCCGTTGAAATAGTCGTTGCGGCTGACGTAATTGACCATCACTGGCTGCAGCGCGTCCAGAGCCTGTTGGCTGAACTCGGCGCTTTCCGCCATGTAGCCCATGGTTCCAAGAACTCGTTCTGCCTCATTGAAGATACTGTCCAGTTGAGTTGCTACTGAGTGACCCAGATTCTTCGAAGTAGAAGTCACCTGCGACCACTCCGCATCATAGGCTCGCACAGCCAGCCACAAGTTCGTCCCAACTAAAACAGCCGTCATCAGCGCGAGGAGCACGCCCGTCACCAGAAGCGGCCGCCCTACTTTCGGGAGCCTCGTGGCCGACTGAGATTTTTTTGACAAGTCCATAGAGTGACGGTACTACCGAACGATGCCGGCTTTTAGCACGTCCCCGAGGCCGTCATACCGATGTTCCAAGTTCCGGGGGGTGGAAATCCCCCGACTTTTGGTTGTTTCGATGCCCAATTTTTGGGAACAGCGGGCCCGTGTGCATGTTTTGGTACGATCAATTCTATTAACTCGCGAACCTGATAGGGCTTTAAAAAAAGCGATGCAACTGTGTGGTCTATATCGACCTGCCCGATGCTTCCACACGCTCACATCTCAACCATTGAATCCCGACTGATTTTAAGCGCTGGCCAGCGGTCGGCTTTACATGCTCACTCGATGAAGAACCTACCGTCGAAACGATCCACTGCGACATCTTGGATCACGACGGAAGAACCGCCGAAATTGCCGTTTATTCTGCGCGCACTGAGCCGTGCGAGGCGGGCCAGAGATACGAATTTCGCCAGACTGACCGCTCTGGCTTGGCGATTCGGGTCGCGCGCTGCACTACCGACAAGCGCTCGTCAGGACCCTAAGGAAGCGATGGCGGAGCCATGTTCGCACGCACCAAGGCCGCTCTACCTTCCGCTGTCACTCCTGTGAGAATGGCACCTTCCTGCTCTTCCCCAGGCTTTGGCAGATCAGCTGTCGCAAGCCCAGCAGCCACTAAAATTCGGACTTTGTCAATGTCTTCCAGTACTTGAACCTGAGCGGGTAAGCCCGAGCCAATCAATCGAGTAAGACATTCGAGGGGCATGAAGTGCTGCCAAGTAGATTAACGGGACAGTACTATACCGGTTTATTAGGAACGGATGCGCAGCTGGAGCCAGGTTCAGTTGACCCTTTCGTATTGTCACGCGTTCCTGCATCGCACATCCAAGGCAGCCGAACACCCCGTACCAAGCCTGCCATCGTCTACTGCTCAACAACCACAGCAGCACACCAAATGACAATGGACAAGGACGACGATCGCCTGCGCCTGCTCTCCGACGCCGAGCGCGCGGCGATGGAAGACGACGATTACAACCCCGAGGAGGACAACGCGGCGGCGATGCGCGAGATCGGCCGCGGCGACCTGGACGACAAGGATGACGACGGGGGTGAGGACGACGGCGAAAAGGCAAGCACTGCCGCGCCCGCCCCGGCACCTTCGCCTGCGCAGGCCGCAGCCCCTTCGCCTGCGCCCGCTCCTGCAGCCGCGGCGGTGGATGCACCCGCGCCTGCTGCAGCGCCTGCGCCCGCCGAGGATGCCGCAGCAGCCCGCGGCGACCGGGCCGCGCCCGCACCCGCACCCGCACCCGCACCCGCACCGCATCCCGCCTACAAGGCCGAGCTGCCGGCGGACTACGAGGAACAGGTGGCCGCCAACAAGGTCGCGCTGACCGACCTGCGGAAGAAGTTCGATGACGGGGAGGTGGACGCCTCCGAATACCACGCCAAGCTGGACGAGCTGCAGGAGCAGCGCGCGGACCTGCGCGAAGCCAAGACCCGCGCCCAGGTCGCGAGTGAGATGCAGGACCAGGCCGAGGCCGGTGCCTGGGTGTCGGCTATCAACACGTTCGTCGCCGACGCCGCCACGAAGCCGGAACTGGGCCTGGTGGACTACGCGAAGGACCAGGCGAAGGCGGCCGACCTGGACGTGTTCGTGAAGGCCTTGGCCGCCGCTCCGGAGAACGCCGCAAAGCCGCACCGCTGGTTCCTCGAGGAAGGCCACCGCCGCGTGGTCGCGCTGCACGGCATTGCTACTGCGAAGCCGGCGGCAGCCGCCCCCGCGACGCGAAAGCCCGACGCAAGCGCTGTGGTGACGAATCTGGCCGACCTGCCCGGCGGCGGCGGTGACGCCGATCCCGTCGGCGACGAGTTCTCGGAACTCGACAAGCTGACCGGCCTGGAATACGAGCGCGCGCTGATCCGCCTCTCGCTCGAGCAACGCGAACGCTACCTGAGGGTGTGATGACCGCCGCCAACACCTCACAAGACACCGTGCGCCGCGTCCACCTGGAGCTGCGTACCGGGGACGTTCTCGAGCTGCCGGGCGTGGTGATCCAGATGGTGGAGAAGTCCGGCCAGACCGCGCGCATGGTGGTGTGCGCGGCGCCGGAAATCTCCTTCAAGAAGGTGCCGGCCCGTACCAAGCCTGCCATCGTGAAGGCCTGAAGTTTTTTCAACCGGGGCGCTGGAGTGCTCGCATCCTCTCTAGGAGCATTCCATGGGCAAAACCAGCACGGGCGTGAACAGCCCGCGTGCCGTCAAGCGCTTCTCGGGCGACTTGGCGCTCGATGTTTCTCAGCAGTCCTATTTCGGCCGCCGCTTCGCCGCGGTGGGCCAGGGCGCGAAGACCCCCATCCAGATCCTGACGGACCTGGAATCCGAGGCCGGCGACCTCGTGACCTATGACCTGCTGACCGAACTGCGCATGGCGCCGGTCGAGGGCGACAGCGTGCTGGAAGGCAAGGAAGAAGCGCAGAAGTTCTACACGGACCAGCTGTACATCGACCAGGCCCGCGGCGGTGTGAACACGGGTGGCCGCATGTCGCGCAAGCGCACGCTGCACGACCTGCGCACCCGCGCCAAGGCGCAGCAGGCCAGCTGGTGGGGCCGCTTCCAGGACGAACTGACGTTCACGTACCTGAGCGGAAGCCGCGGCGTGAACGAGAACTTCATCCTGCCGTTCGGCTACACCGGCCGGGCGAACAACCCGCTGACGCCGCCCACTGTGAACCACCAGCTGTTCGGCGGCGACGCGACCAGCACCGGCAACATCGACGCCACCGACAAGATGGCGCTGAAGCTGGTGGGCGACGCTCGCACCCGCGCTGATACGCAGGGCGGCGGCGCGACCAACATCCCGGTGATGCAGCCGTGCTCCGTGGACGGTGAAGACGTGTTCGTGATGGTCATGCACGTCTGGCAGGAAGACGACATGCGCAACGAACTGGGCGCCTCCGGCTGGCTGGAGATCCAGAAGGCGCTCGCCGCGGCCACCGGCATGAAGTCCCCCCTGGTGCGGAACGCACTGGGCATGCACCGCAACGTGGTGCTGCACTCGCACCGCAACGTCATCCGCCACAGCACCCACGGCGCAGCTGGCAACGTGGCCACGGCGCGCGCTCTCTTCATGGGCTCGCAAGCCGGCGTGATGGCGTTCGGGTCGCCCGGCACCGGCATGCGCTACGGCTGGCACGAGGAAACCCGCGACAACGGGAACCAGGTGGTCATCACGACCAGCTCGATCTTCGGGGTCAAAAAGACGACGTTCGACTGGGAAGGCGTGACCCACGACCAGGGCGTGTTCGCCGTCGAAACGGCCTGCGCGCCGCGCTGAGCCCAAGCCGCACCATCACTATCGAAGGAGTCGAAATGCCTTTCGCAAACAAGAGCCCGCAGCTGGCGGGCTATCAGAACCCCATCACCCCCGGCGGCCCGGAGCAGGTCGTGTGCCGCTGCGGTCAACAGCTCGTCGCGGCCGACCATGTGGCCGGCACGGTGGGCGTCATCGGCGTGCTGCCGGCCGGCACTCTTCCGGCGCACCTGTACGTCCGCGTGCCCACTGCGCTCGGCGCCGGCTTCACCGCGTCCATCGGCATCGCGAACGCCGCCGGCACGGACTTCAGCACGGCCGCCGAGGACGGCGGCGCGGCCTGGGTGGTGGACAACAACACCGGCGCGGCCGGCGGCTACGTGCAGCTCGCGCCTTCCGCCTTCGCCAAGGTGGCGCCCAAGGACTACGACCGCCGCGTGCTCCTGAAGATCACTGCCCCCGGCACCGGCACCCCCGCCGGCCTCTTCGCCGTCGATCTGGTGTACGCCAACGCCTGATGTGCTGGCCCGCAAGGGCTTTCCTCCCCGCCTGGGTTCTCTCCCGGCGGGGCTTTTTGAATCACGGAGAACAAGATGAAACTCTTCACCATGCTGCCCGCGCGCAAGACCGGCGAATTGATCGCCCGCCTCGCTGACGGCGCCGTCTACACCTTCCGCGGCATGCCGCTGTCGGCCGAGGTCGAAGACGAAGACCACGCGGACGAATTGCAGGCGAATGGCTTCCTGACGGAGGAAGACTTCGAGGCCGAGCACGAATTCCAGAAGCGTGCCGCGCAGCGCGCTGCGCGCCTGGCCGCACGGGATGGCTCGAAGGGGAACGCCGGCACCTTCTCGCCGACCTTCGGCGGCGGCACCGACGAAGACGACGATGCGGGCAGCGACCTGGCGGACGCCGGTACCGGGCTGCCGCTGGAAGGCAACACCCCGCCCACGGGCCGCGTGCGCCGCGCCAGCAAGTCCGACGTGGTGAAGGGCTGACGCGCCATGGCATCGTGGGACAACTGGATGCCCGAGCTGGTGCTGGCTGCTCCCACGGCGCCCGTGCCGCTCATCTACCTGTGCGTCAACCGGGCCGCCCGCCAGTTCCTGCGCAAGACGCGCGCGTGGCAGGAATGGCTGGAGCCGGTGGAGGTGACGGGCGCGCCCTTCGCCGAATACTCGTTCGAGCTGCCCCAAGGCGCCGAGCTGCGGCGCATCGAGGCGGCCACGCTTGACGGCAAGCCCCTGGAGGTGGCGAAGGAGGGTAGCCTGCCGGCCGACCCCTGGCGGCATGCGCGGGGGGGCTGCGCCTACCTCGTGACCTCCGACCTGGCCTCCTTCGCGGTGGGCGCGCTCGGGGCGGGCGGCACCGTACAGGTGCGGGCATCGCTCATCCCGTCCACACGCGGCACCAGCGTGCCCGACAGCGTGGCGCGGCTCTACCACGAGGCGATCCGCGACGGCGCGAAGGCGGAGCTGCTGGCCACCGCGGGCACCGACTACTACCGGCCCGACCAAGCCGCCGTGGCGCTGGCGCTGTTCAACGCCGCGATCGATGACGCCACTACCGACGTGTGGCGGTCGCACACGTCGAGCACGCCGCGGGGGAGGGCGCAATGGCTCTGAACGTGAAGCAGCTGCTGGACGACGTGGCACGCGAGCTGCAGGACAAGGGGAACGTCCGCTGGACGCGGGCGGACCTGCTCGACTTCTTCAATGCGGCCCAGCGCGCGTTCGCCGAGTACCGGCCCGACCAGCTGGCGCAGGACCGCGAGCTGGTGCTGGCCGCCGGCTGGCGGCAGGAGCTGCCGGCCGACGTGCTGACCCTCATCGACATCACCAACAACGCCAACACCGCGCAGCGCCGCATCACGAAGACCGCACTGTGGACGCTGGACGCCGTGGCCGGCGCCTGGCGCTCGCAGACGCCCGCGCTGGAAGTGCAGCACTTCATGCACGACATGCGCACGCCGCGGGAGTACCTGGTGTACCCGCCGGCCCGCGCGGGCGTGAAGGTGCGCGCGGTGGTGGCCCCCGCCGCCGTGGATCTGGCGGACGAGAGCGCATCGCCGTGGGTGCCGGCCCGCTGGCTCGATGCGCTGCGCCACTTCATGCTCTTCCGGGCCTGGTCCGTGGACGGTGAGTTCGCCGGCAACCAGGCGCTGGCCGCCGCGCACCTTGAACTGTTCCAGGGCGCGCTCGGTGTGCAGGTCAAGGCTTCCAACGAGGTGGCGCCGACCATGTGACAAGCCTGCCATCCTGGCGGGAAATTTCTGCAACCGGGGCGCTGGAGTGCTCGAAACCACAGGAGGCCTCCATGGCCGGTTTCTCCAACTCCCTCGCCAACGCGATCATCAGCGCCACGCTGCGGCAGCAGGCGTTCCCGGCGATTCGCACGCCGTATTTCGCGCTCTTCACGAGCGATCCCACCGACGCGTTCACCGCGGGCACCGAAGTGAATGCGGCGTGGTATCGCCGCGTGCCCACTGGCGCGTTCGCCGCTCCGGTGAACGGCGCCACCTACAACGCCGTGCGTGCTGCGTTCCCGCCCGTGACCGGTGCCCAGACGACGGTCACGCACATCGGCATCGTGGAGGGTGACTCCCTCAACGATCCCACCGCAACGCTCATGTATTCGGAGGCGCTGCCGGCTCCGCGCACGCTGCAGATCAACGACGTGTTCGTGGTGGACAGCCAGGCGCTCGCGGGCGATTTCGCCCTGCAGCTGCTGTAACCACGGCGGGGCGGCTGCGTGAATCGAGGCAAGTTCAACGGGTTCGCGATCAACGGTCCCGCAGGGGACCAGGTTGTTCGCGTCCGCGTTGACGCGCGCGGCTATGCCCGCATCCGCTCCGGCGGGCGGGTGCTCGCCTATGCGCGCATCCAGAGCGAGCCCGCCGCCAGCTTGGCAGGGCACCTGGGCCGGGTCGAGGCGCACATCCGCGCCGATGCGATGGCGCGGGCAGCGGTCCTGGGGGCGCTCGGCCACGCGGAGGTCCACGGCCTGATCGCCGCGAGCGGCCGCGCGGTCATCAAGGTGACGCTGCCGCCCGTGCGGTCAGTGGTGGCAGCGAAAGCGCACGCGAGCATTGGGCTCCGTGCGCATGTCCTGGCGCGCGGAGCGGCTTCGGTGGCGGCCCGCGCGAAGCTGTCGCAGTCCACATACCTGGAGCGCCGCGGCCCGGTTCGCGCCCAGCCTGCCGCGGGCATCACGGCGGACGGCACGGTGTACGCCCGGCGCCAAGTTCGATCGCCCCTCAATGCCAAGGCCCAGGCCTTCATCGTGACGCGCACGCGGACCTCCGCGCGGCTGGGCGTGCTGCTGCGCGCCGCGGCCAGCGTCACACCTCGTGGTCACGTCGCAGCTCGCGCACCGCTGGCGACGCGGGGGAGGGCGGTCATTGCGATCGACCCGGCCGTGTTCAAGCAGTTGCCGTTCGATGAGCCAGCACCCGATTCGCGCACGTTCTCCGTGCCGCCCGCCATGACCACCTTCCATGTGACCGACCAGGGCACCAGCATGTTCAGAGCCAGCCCCCCGCAACAGCCCGCCGACGTGCAGGACTACGACATCGAATTCGACGGCTGGTTTCCGCCCGGCGACGAGATCGTGACCGTGGCCCTCAAGGTGGCGCCCGCCATGCCGATGCCGCCCAGCTACGCGATCAACGCCCAGCGTGTGAAGGTATGGGTGTACGCGGGCGGCAAGAGCGGCACCAAGTACCAGATCACCGTGACGGCGACCACGAGCGATGGCCGCGTCAAGGAGGTGGAGCTGGTCGTACCCATCAAGGAGCAGTGACATGCCCCAGCTCTACCTCAACAACTTCACCACGCAGTTCATCGCGTCCGTCAAGTCCGCGCCGGCCAGCGCCAACCCGGCGGGCGAACTCGACTACGGTGTGCTGCGCGTGTCCGATGGCGCGGCCGGAACGCTCATCAACCCGCCGGCCGGCAGCTGGTATGTGCTCACGGCCTTCAAGCGCGCCGGCACCCTGGAATCGGACTACGAGATCCTGCGCGTCACCGGGGTGGATAACTCTGTGGTGGGCGAGTGCCGGCTGACCGTGCTGCGGGGGCAGGAGGGCACCGCGCCGAAGGCCTACGTGGCCGGCGACCTGGTGGAACTGCGGCTGACGGCCGGCGGCATCAGTCAGTACGCCCAGACCACCGACCCGCGCATGTCCGATTCGCGCACGCCCACCGGCGCCGCGGGCGGCGTGCTCTCGGGCAGCTACCCGAATCCGGGGTTCGCCCAGCCCATGGCCACCGTCGCCCAGATGGAGGGCAGGGTGGAGAAGGTGGCTGGCAAGGGCCTGAGCGCCAACGACTACACGAACGCCGATGTGGCCAAGCTCGCCGGGGTCGCGGAGCAAGCCACCAAGAACGCGCCGGACTCCCAGCTGCGCGACCGCAGCACGCATACCGGTATGCAGGCGATCAGCACCGTGACGGACCTGCAGGCGAGCCTCGATGTGAAGGAGCCCGTGATCGCCGCGGGTGCGGGCGGCCAGTACTGGCGCGGGGACAAGACGTGGAGGGACTTCGGGGCGGACGTGCGCGCCTCTGTCCTGACGGGCCTGAGCACGGCCGCCGCCACCGTCATCGCAGCGGCCGATTCGGTGCTGGTGGCGCTGGGCAAGCTGCAGGGCCAGATCTCTGCGCACATTGGGGCCGGCGGTGGCGCGCATGCAGTGGCCAGCACAGGCGCGGCTGGCTTTCTTTCGGCCGACGACAAGACCAAGCTGGACGGCGTGGGCTACGGCGCCACGGCGAACGCCGCCGATGCGCAACTCCGGGACCGGGCAACCCATACCGGGACACAGGCAATCGCCACTATTGCGGGCCTGCAGACTGCGCTGGACAACGCAGCGACGAGTGCAAACGAGATTATCAACGGTGGCTTTGAAATTGATCAGTTTGCAATTGGCGCCCAAACCTTGGCCAGTGGAACCTACTTGCGGTTCATCGACAGATTTACAGCATTCCGCACTGGCGGCGGAACCGTTGTGGTTTCTGTTGTCGAGCAGAACGGCGTCGAGGGGACAGGAAAAGCCGCGCAGATTGCCATTACTGCAGCGACCGGCGCTCTCGGAAATGGGGACTTGCTGGTTTTCGAGACAGCTTTGGAAGGCTATTCGACTGCACGCTACCGCTGGGGAACTGCACAAGGTCGCCCAATCGAAATTGGGATTACCCTCGACACGGCTGCGGCTGGGACCTACTTCCTGAGCCTACGCAACTACGATTTCACACAGTCGTTCGTATTTCCTCTTGTTCACACGGGTAGCGGTGTAGAGCGCTTCACCGTCAGTGTCCCCGCGCCTACGAGTGGGACATGGAATTCGACCAATGGGACCGGGCTGCGCGTGGGGGTGACGATCCAGGCTGCAGCAACGTACCGAACTGCAACGACCGGTGCATGGTTGTCTGGAAATTTCTTGGCAGGCAATGCAATCAGCAACATCGGCAGTGCTTCACCGGCCACGGTGCGGGTCACTGCCATGTGCATGTCTGCACCTGGGCGCAGCCGGTATGTGCCACGTCCCCATGCGCAGGAGCTGGCACTGTGTCAGCGCTACCGCAACCAGTTTATGGGGTCGGGCGCAGGTGCGGCGTTCCCCGCGCGGGGGGCGCCCGGCGGGGGATCAGCCATCTATTTCAGTATGCCGTGGCCCGTCGAGATGAGAGCAGCACCATCGGTTTCCATGGTGGGCGCATGGGTCACCGGGAACTGTGGTCAGCCCGCTCCTAGCTCTGTCAGTAAGTCACACGTAACCTTGTTTGCCAACGCCGTAGCCGCTGGAGATGCCTACTTCTTCTCGACCGCGACTAACGTCGGATTTGTTGCCGACGCGGACATTTATTAATGACGACGCCTTACGCCCTTACTGCCACCAAAGCGGTGCTTTACACCGATGACGATGGCGCCATGTGGTCAGTCCCGGCTGATCCTGACAACAAGATGCGCCAAGCGTTCGATGCATGGTGCGAGGCTGGCGGAGTGCCGGCCCCATACGTTCCGCCGCGAACTCGCGTGCCGGCGAGCGTGTCCATGGCCCAAGCACGCCACGCGTTACTCGAGGCGGGCTTGCTGGTCGCGGTCAACGCCGCCATCGATGCGATGCCGGAGCCTCAGCGGTCACTGGCCAAAATCGATTGGCAGTTTCGCGCCACCGTTGAGCGCGCTTCGACATTGGTGCAGCACCTGGGTCCGGCAATAGGGCTGGATGATGCGGGGCTGGATTCGCTGTTCATCCGGGCGGCTGCTCTATGACCTAACGCCGCGCGTGCCAAGCCTGCCAGATTGGCGGGCATGACGATCTACCGCCTGGCCGCGTTCGGCGGCGAAGCCCCCAGCGTTTCCGATCGCGCTCTGGGCGACTTCGCTCGCGTGAACGAAAACCTCTTCCTGCCCAGCGGCGAGTTCTGGCCGCTGGCCGCCGACCGTCTGCACTCGCCCTGCATAGCCGGCGCGCGCACGCTGCACCGCATGGCGCGCAACGCGAACGGCGAGGTGGTCAAGGATCCGGCCGCGCCCATCCGGTCCTACGCGCAGGAGCTGTCCTTCGTGAAGGGCCAGATCAACGACGAGGCCACGGAACGCACCTACTTGACCACCGACGACGGCAGCGCGCGCCCGCGTGTGGTGGACGCACGCGGCAACGACCGGCTGCTGGGCGTGGCCCGGCCGGTGAAGCCGACCGTGAAGCTGCAGGTGGTAGACGAGTTCACGCCCGAGGAGGCGAAAACCTGGCTCTACGGGGACTTCGCCCAGGAGCTGCTGGACGACCTGCTCGCCACCTTCGTTGTGCCGGCCGGCAACCAGGAGGCGGTCCGGTGGGACGCCTCGGGCAAGGCCTACGCCGGGCCCACGTCGAACTACGGCCTCACGCTCTCCACCGCCGTGGGCGGCGGCGTGGCGCCGGGCAACCTCTACGCCGTGATGACAGCTGCGCGCGCGACCGCCACCCAGATGGACATGACGCGCCTGGGCGCCACCCAGACCGGCGGGGGCTGGGCCGTGCCGGTGGCTGCCATGCCGGCGACCTACCCGCTGCGCCGCGCGGCGCTGGTGGAGGCGCTGCAGCTGCACGAGTTCCCGGCCATCGCGGGAGAGCGCGCGGGCGAGACGGTGCTGACGGCGGAACTGGCCAGCAAGGTGGCCGATCTGGCGGAGAAGGCAGCCGCACCCGGCGCCGAGTGCGCGGCCGCCCGCACGGAGCTGGACAAGCTGGTGAAGGAATTCGCAACCTTGGCGCTGGAGAAGAGCTGGGCTGCGCCCGCATCCGCGCCGGTGCGACCGAAGGAGCCCTCCGTGCCGCAATACCAGTCCACGGGCGGCGACAGCACCGAACTCGTGGAATCGTCGGCCTGGATCCAGTACCGCAAGGACCTGGAGGCCTACTTCCTGGCGCTCGAGACGTACACCTCCGGAAAGGATGCGGCATCCACCCAGGCTGCGAGCCTCAACGCGCGGCTGGTGGAGATCCAGCAGCGGTGCACCACGCTGGTGGCGAGCATCCAGACCCAGCTGGCCAACCAGTTCACGGCGCTGACCAAGGACGTGGCCGTGGTGGGCACCTGGGTGGACAAGCTGGGCGGCGTGGCGAAGCTGGCCGGCGAGACAGTGGACCGCGTGGTGTCCTCGCGCTACTACGTGGTGGCATTCGTCACCGACTGGGGCGAAGAGTCGGAGCCGTCGCCGCTGTCCGATCTACTCGAGGCGGACGCGAACGACACGGTGACCGTGCAGCGGCCGGCCCTGATGACGGGCGAGAGCCACGCGGAGCGCTTCATCGTGAAGTGGCGCCTGTACCGCAGCAACACGTCCGGCACCGCGGCCGCGTGGCAGCTGGTGCAGGAGATGCCCATCGCGGTGGCCGCCTTTCTGGACGACAAGGCAAGCGAGGAGCTGGAGAGCCTGCAGCCGCAGTTCGCCTGGGCGGCGCCGCCGTATCGCATGGACGGCCAATTCGATGGCGAGCTGAAGCCCAGCGTGGGCGCCAACCCCTACCTGCGGGGGCTGGTGGGCATGCCCAACGGGATCATGGCCGGCTTCATCGACAACACGGTGGCGTTCTGCGAACCCTACGTGCCCTACGCCTGGCCGGTGGAATACCAGGTCACGACCGAATTCCCCGTGGTGGGCATGGCCGTGTTCGACCAGACGCTGTTCGTAGGCACGGCCGGCAATCCCTACTTCATCACCGGCGCGCACTCGGCCTCCATGTCGGCCCAGCGGCTCGATAGCAACCAGGCGTGCGCCTCGCGCCGGTCTGTGGTGGGCGTGCAGGGTGGGGTGCTCTACGCGTCGCCGGACGGGCTGTGCCTGGCGAGCGCCCGTGGCGTGGAGGTGGTGTCCCGGCAGCTGATCGCGCGCAAGGACTGGCAGGCCATGCAGCCGGCCAGCATGTTCGCGGCCGAACACGAGGGCGTCTACTACCTGTTCTACGCGGGCGCGGGCGGCGGTTGCCTCGCGTGCAACATGCAGGACGGCATGAAGCTGGGCCGCATCGACCTGTCGGGCTCGGCCGTGTGGGTGGACAAGCTCAACGACCTGATGTACCTGGCCCGGGGCTCGGACATCCTCGAGTGCTTCACCGGCGGGGCCGGCCGCGCGGGCCGGTGGCGCACGGGGATCGCCACGCAGCCGCGCCAGCAGCCGCTCGCGTGGGCGAAGGTCTACGGCCAGCAGGACGACGCGCACCCCATCACGCTGCGACTGTGGGGCGACGGCGTGCTGCAGCACACGGCCACGTTCACGAACCTGCAGCCCCAGCGGCTGCCGCCGGGGCGGTGGCTCGAGCACCAGGTGGAGATCCAGGGCGCCGCGCGTGTCACGTCCGTGGTGCTGTGCTCGACCTCCGAGGAGCTGCGGGGTCTATGACGAACAGCCGCAAGATCGACACGGGCGCGGCTCGCCTTCCGGGCCTGCCGCGGTTCAACGCCCAGGACAAGGAGCTGGCCAACTGGGCGCAGGCCGTAACCGAGCACCTGGAGGTGCGCGCGGGCGCGCGCGGCAACGAGTTCGAGCGCGGCGTGACGCTGCGCGAGCTGCGCGACGCGATGGGTGGGATGCAGGGGCTGGTGGACATCCTCGACAAGGACCGCAAGCCCGGCCCGGGGGAAACGGTGATCGACCTGGGCGGCGGGCTGTCGGCCACCGTGCAGATCGAGCGCTTCGCCCGGTCCATCATCGATTCCCAGCTGTTCCGCTCCCTCATCAAGACGCTGGACGACCCCACGCGGTTCGACCACCTTGCGAAGGAGATCCGCGACGAGCTGGTGCGCTCGATCGCCGACGAGGCCGCCAAGCGCGGTGCGGAGGTGCGCGACCTGGAGACCATCGTGCAGACGAACGAGCGCAGCTTCGCGCGCCAGGTGCGCGAGGTGACGGCCAGCCTCCAACAGGCCAGCGCCGGCATCCGCGCCACGCAGGCGGCGTGGAGCGACGGCCAGCGCGCCATGGCCACCAACGTGCTGCAGCTGCAGGCCTCGCTTGGGAAGTACTATCGCGACGGCACGCCCGGGCGCGCGAGCCTCGAGCAGGAAATGACTGTGCTCGCCAGCTACTCTGACGGGCTGCGCGCGCAGTACACGTTCAAGGTGCAGGCCGGCGGGGCACTCGCCGGCTTTGGAATCGCGGCGGAGGAGCGAGATGGCCAGACCACCAGCGCCTTCATCATCCTGGCCGACAAGTTCGCCGTGGTGGCGCCGAACTACAGCGGGGGGCTGCTGCGCACGCCGCGGCCGCAGGACGTGGTGTTCGGGGTGGACGGCAACGGGATCTACCTGCAGGCCAACGTCTATGTGAAGGGCAACCTCCGCGTGGACGGACAGGGCCGCACGCTCGCCGACGGCATGCGGGGCTCCCTGCTGCTCATGGCGAGCGGCAGCGGCTGGAGCGACGCCACGGCCCGGCAAGCCATCTGGCAGGCGCTGGGCTACAGCGGCAGCGCGCCCAACAACAACCACCTGGTGCTGGGCGACGGGGTGACGATCACGGACGGCGGGGCCTTCACGCAGACGCGGCACTGGATGGGCTACGCCTGGACCATCCCCGGCGCGGTGCTGAGCGGCGACCTGCTGGTGGACGGAACGGTGGCGGCCCGCAAGGTGGATACGCGGGGGCTGACGGTGCGCGACAACGCCGGCAACGTCATCCTGTCCGCCAACGGCATGGACGCGCAGTGGCTGCGCAACCTGCAGGCGGCCCAGGTGAACGGGCTCGGGGCGCTGGCGCGGCGCGACATGGTGCGCATCGGTGACACCGTGGGGCTGCCGGACGGCTCCGTGATGCAGACCACCGACTTCGTGAACCGGCTGCAGCGCATCACCAGCAACAACATCGGCGTGTTCATGGACACGGCCGCGATCGGCACGGCCTACATCGGGCAGGCCGCCATCGGCACGCTGCAGGTGCAGGGCGGGGCAGTGACGGCTATGTCCTTCGGCGAGTCCGGAGGGTTCGTGGTGCCGGCCGGTGGCAGCGGCGGTGGTGCGGGGCTCTACCTGCCGATGCCGGCGAACTCGTCGGGCATCACGCTCTCGGCCTACGCCGAGGTGAACCCGCTGGGCGGCGACGCCACAGTGGTGGTGCACCTGCGCCGCAACGGCGTGCGGTTCGCGCACGCTGCCACGTCCATGCGCGGGGGCTGGACATCGCAGATCGTCGTGGTGGGCTTCGACGCCCCTTGGTGGGATGCCACCCACTTCTACGACATCGAGGTGGTCAGTCCGAACTACGGGCCCGGCGCGAACCAGCAGCTGACCGTGGCGCGCACCACCATCACCGCCACTGGAGGAAAACGATGAACCAGCGCCGCTGCGCCGAGCTGCGGGAAGTGCCGGGCTGCCCGGACCTCGCGACCATCTTTCGCATCGCCGACGTGCCGCCGGACATGGGCACCCCGGAGGGCTGGGTGGCCGTGGGCGCCGACGTGCTTCCCATGACGCACTACTGGAGCCACGCCGCCAGCGCGCCGGTACCGTTCCCGCCGCGGCCGGGCAAGGGCCACACGTTTGACTTCGAGCGCTTGGAGTGGGTGCCGGACTCGGCCGAGTTGTGGGGCCACGTCCGCGCGAGGCGAGACGAGCTGCTGCGCGCGTGCGACTGGCGGGTGCTGCCGGATGCGCCCACGCCGGCCGACATACGCCAAGCCTGGCTGGAGTACCGCCAGGCGCTTCGCGATGTGACAGGGCAGGGCGACCCGGGCGCGATCGAGTGGCCGGCGCCGCCCGGGTAGCCCGTACCAAGCCTGCCACCCTGCGGGCCATGACTGTTCACGCGCTGGAATTCGATATCGCAGCGGTGCTGCCCTTCATGCGCGAGCGCATCCCGGGCTTCGCCGCGTGCGAGGGCCAGCGGGCCATCGGCCTGCGCCGGGGCGGCGTGCTGGTGGCCGGCGCCGTCTATGAGGGGTTCAACGGCCGGAACTTGTGGGTGCACTTGGCCGGCACGCCCGGCGCGCGCTGGATGACGCGCGAGTTCCTGCGGGCCGGCTTCGCCTACCCCTTCGTGGTGTGCGGGTGCGAGCGCATCAGCGGCTACGTGCTCGAGAGCAACGAGGCGGCCCGGCGCCTGAACGAACACCTGGGGTGGAAGCCCGAGGCCCGGCTGCGCGGCGCGGCACCCGACGGCAGCGACGTGATTCTGTACGTGATGTGGAAGAAGGATTGCAGGTATGTCTCGCTGGCACCGAACTGATTTCGACCTCCTTCCGGACCAGGCCTTCCGGCCCCGGGCCGGCGGCGGCATGACCCTGGAGGGCAAGGGTGGCGGCACGCCCGCGCCCGATCCGCGGCTGGTGGAGGCCCAGGTGCGCAACCTGGGCGTGCAGGACGATATGGTCCGCCAGATCATCGCGAACACGAACGAGATGGCGCCGATCCAGCGCCAGCAGACCGAGTTCGCGCTGGACACGTCGCGCAAGGCCTGGGAGCAATCGCAGCAGGACCGCGACTACGCGCTGGGCCGCCGCGACCAGCTGACCGGCCAGCAGGACCGCATGATCCAGGACGCGGCGACCTTCAACACGGAGGCGAAGCGCGAAGAGCTCGCGGGCCAAGCCGCGGCGGACGTGTCGCAGGCCTACACCGGCACCCAGCGCACCCAGGCCGCGGAAATGGCCCGGATGGGCATCAACCCGGCTGACGGGAAATATGGCGCCGCAGGCAACGCGCTGGTGGCACAGACGGGGCTCGCACTAACGCAGGCCAAGAACGGCGCGCGCACGGCCGCCCGCGCCGAGGGGCGAGCGCTGACCGACCGCGCGAGCAACGCCCTTGCCGGCTATCCCACCATGGGCATGCAGACCACGGCCGCCACGGCCGGCTTCGGCACATCGGGGCAGACCATCGCGACCAACGGGCTGGCGGGGCTCAACGCGGGCTACGGCCAGGCCGCCGGGGCGGCGAACGCAGCGACCAACTCGGCGACCAACGCATGGTCCGCGCAGAGCCAGGCGCACCAGCAGAGCCAGGCCACGGCCGGCGCCAACACGGGCGCGATGCTGGGCATCGGTGTTTCCGCAGCGATCGCGATTTGACGATGCGGCCCGAACAAATCCTGAACGCCGAGGGCGTCGAGCTGCTGGCCTACTGGCGCCTCGCCGAGAGCGAGCCAGAGCATGCAGCCGAGTTGCTGCGCCTGCTGGCCCTCCCGCGCGGCGCCCGTGTGGTTGACCTTGGCTGCGGCACGGGCCGGCTGGCCGAGCTGTGCCGGCCCGTGCGGCCGGACCTGCACTGGACGTTGGTGAACGTCGATCATTGGCAGCTGGCGCAGGCGCCCGACTGGGCGGAGGTTGTAGCCGCCGACATGGTGGCGACGGGGCTCTCGGCCGGGCGCGCCGACGCCGTAGTGGTGGCCTATGCCCTGGGGTACTGCAACCCGGTGGCCGTACTGGAAGAGGCGGCCCGGCTGCTCGCGCCCGGCGGGCAATTGGTGCTGCACGAGCTGTACGCCGCGCGCCACGACGATCAGGCCCTGGCCCGCGAGGTGCTGGGCTACCGCCTTGCGTCCTTCCCCGAGGTCAGCCTGTGGGCGCAGCTGGTGGGGTTCGATCTGGTGGTGGCGCTGCAGGATGAGCACCGGGCCCCAGGTGCCACCGTAGCCGGTGCGCTCCCGGTGTTCGGACGCTTCGATCACAGCGTGGCCGTGTTCCGTCTCGGCGATCGCGGCCACTCTTTCCGCGGCCGCCATGCGGCCCTGCAGTTCTCGGGCGGCAAGGACTCGCAGGCCTGCCTGCACTTGCTGCGCCCGTTCGTGGAGCTGGGGCTGCCGGTGTACTGGACGCACACGGGCGACACGATTCCCGAGACGGTGGAGGTGGTCGAGCAGGCCCGGGCGTGGGTGCCGGACTTCCGCGTCATCCAGGCGGATGTTCTGGCATGGAAGGCCGCCCACGGCATGCCCAGCGATGTGACCACCGCGCAATCCGGCTGGATCGGGCGGCAGTACGGCATGAGCGATGTGGCCCTGGTCGGGCGGATGGACTGCTGCTGGCACAACCTCATGCGGCCGATGCACGAGCGCATGCTGGCCGACGGCATCGACCTGGTGATCCGCGGCACGAAGCGGGCCGACACCGGCCGTGTGCCTGCCGTGGGCGCGACCGAGCACTACGAGGTGCTGCTGCCGCTGCTGGACTGGAGCCACGACGACGTGTTCGCCTACCTTGATCAGGTGGGCGCGCCGCGCAGCCCGGTCTACGACACCTTCCGGGCGATCAGCGCCCCGGAGTGCCTGCACTGCACGGCGTGGTGGGATGACGGCAAGGCGGCGTACCTCAAGCAGCGCCACCCCGAGGTGCTGCCGGAATACAGGATTGGCCTGCAGACGATCCGCGCCGAACTGGCGCGGCGCATGCAGGAGTTGGACGACGAGCTTTCGGAGACGGAGTAATGGCAGCACCACGCGGCGGACTGGCGGCAGGCATCCTGCAGGGCCAGCAGATTTTTCAGAATTTCCACAGCCAGTTCCAGCAGGCGCAGCAGCAGCGTGCGCTTGACGAAGTAGCGAGCGCGCGGCCCGTGGAATCCACCGGCTTCACAGCAGATCAGGGCCAGCAGCTGGAGAGTCTGGCGAAGCAGGGGTTTGACAACATCACATTCGATGATGGCGCCAAGGCCTATGTGGCAAAGAACTCGGCCGGCGAGGCCCGGACGGTGGCGATGCAGGGGGTGTCCGACTTTCTGGGGGAGCGCACCGCCGGCAGCATGGGCCGAGAGCAGCAGGACAACCTGCGCATGCGGGCGATGGCAGATGCCGTCGGCCGAACGGATCCTGTCCGCGGGTTGCAAATGAGCCTGCAGGCGCAGCAGGGGCTGTTCGCTGCGCGCAAGCAGGGGCGCGAGGAGAAGCAGTGGGCCCGGGAGGACGACATCGAGGCCATCGACAAGGACCTTGGCTCCGCGTTCGAGAAGGGCCTCGTGGGGCCGGACGGCCAACGCCGTACCCCCACGGCAGAGGACTACCTGGGCGCCACGCAGCAGCGCGCGCTCCGGCTCGCACAGGCCGGCCACGTCAAGGAAGCGGAGCAGGCCTTCCGCGAGAACGCGGCGAACGCGCACATCAAGATTCAGATGGACGCGGCCGAGCGCAAGGTGGCGGCGGGGAAGGCTGCGGCGGCTCTGGCGGCCGGCGACTACTCCCAGCTCGCCGACGTGTACAACCGATTCGTGCCCAGCGGCGACAAGGTGACGGGCATCGAGGCTGGCAAGGATGGACAGCTGATCGTGCAGCGCACCGGCCTGGACGGCAAGCCGGTGGCGCCCTTCACCCTGAAGAACCAGGGCGAGGCGCTGGCCATGCTGAAGGCGCTGGACGATCCGATGGCGCTCTACCAATACAGCCAGCACGAGCTGCAGAACCAACTGCGGCTGCGCGCCGAGGCCCGCGCGGACAATGCTGATCGCCGAGCTGACAATGCCGACGGCCGGGCGGCGGCAGCGCACGGCCTGGCCATGGCTGACCGGGGTGAGCGCCTGGCAGAGAAGCGCGAGCTTCGCGACGTGCGCGAGGCGCTGGCACGCGAGACGGACCCGAGGATGACGCCGACCCAGCTGCGCGCGGTGCGCGCGGGCATCCTGCAAACCCCTGGCTCGGACACCTCGAAGCTGAAGTATGACTACGACCCCACCAAGGTGCAGAAGGCATTCGGCGAAACGTCCATCGACCCGCTATCCGGCAAGGAGAAGGTCAAGCGGAACCCGAGCGCGGAACAGGAGTTTCAGGAGTTCATGGCGGACAACCCCTCCATCCGAGACGTGGACGAGGGCCTAGTGCGCTTCAATCGCGCCAAGGTCCAGAAAGATCGCGCCGCGCGACAAGCCGGCGATTCTGTGAAAGCCAAGGTGCGAAGTGCGATGTCTCCCGAAAATCTCGACGCCACGGCCAAGAAATATGGCATGACGGTGGAGGATGTAATCAAGGAGCTGCAGAAGCAGGGCATTTCGAAATAGCCCCCGCCGATCCAAAGTGGCGTTTATTTGGTTGAGCTGGAAATGTCGGCCAACACCCGCTTATGGGCTTCGATGAGGAACCACGACATTTTCTGATGGTCGTTCTTGGGATCGTTGGCGAGATCCTTCACATACCGGTCGAGTGCCGCCTGCTTGGCGGCATCCGCTCGGTAATCGATCCCGCCGGGGCGAGCTGCTTCCGTGTCCAAGAACGTGGAAACCGCAGCGGCCCATTCGCGTACTGCGGACTGCTCTGTGGCCTCACCTTTTGGGGCTTGGCGTTGGGTCAATGCCACCTTGAATTTTTCCTGCCCCTCGACGGTGCTGGTGTCGATCCATCCCTGTGTCCGCATGCACGCGCCCGTCAGCTCTGCCTCGCGTTGGCGGGCGGCTGATAAAGCATAGGC
Organism: Acidovorax sp. PRC11; assembly: GCF_031844105.1. Classification (NCBI taxonomy): domain Bacteria; kingdom Pseudomonadati; phylum Pseudomonadota; class Betaproteobacteria; order Burkholderiales; family Comamonadaceae; genus Acidovorax; species Acidovorax sp. PRC11. The sequence goes on from NZ_JAUZUQ010000007.1 coordinate 156,738, forward strand.
GTTGGCGATATTCGCACCCATATTCGCGCCGGTCGCATATCCAGAAGCCAGGCCGCCGGATGGTGTGGTGGTCCCTTGGAACGTGCTGACGTTCCCATAACTGGAAATGGTGCCGGTGGTGTTATATGCGGTGGGCGCGGGCACGGGCATATACGCCTGCAGCTTGGGCATTGGAGTTCGCCCAGCAGCGTAACTCTCGCACTCGGCCAGCGCCATCGTAGCGCCGTCGTGGCCTCCTCCCGCTCGCGCTGGGTGCTGCCATTTCGCGGTGCTGGCACAGCCTGACAGCACCGCCAGAAACATCGCCGAAATCGCGTAGCGCATCTTGCTTCCCTCTGAGTTTTCGTGCGCGGGAACTGTATCAGACCCCTATCGCCGGGCTGCGTGCCAAGCCTGCCAGCCTTCCGGGGTTCACTTCAAAGGTGTGTCTATGTCCCAGGATTTGCTCGCGATGGCGCGAGGTGATGGTGATGCCGCGGCCGGCGGCGGCTCCGACCTTTTCGAGATGGCCGGCTTCAAGCCCCAGCCCAAGAAGCCCGCAGAACGCACCTGGGGTGAGGCGGCGACCGATACCGTGGTGCAGCTGGCCGAGGGCGTGAACAACATCGCCGGGGCGGTGCCCAACCTGATCGCGCCCCAGTCCGGGGTTGCGTCCTTCTTCCGGGACAACGCAGACCACTGGCGTGGGGAGCAGAGCGAGGCCCTGCGCCGCAAGGTCGCCGACGCGGACGCCCAGATCGCACAGGCGAACCAGGATTCCATCGTGGACCAGGCCGTGGCCGCGGCGAAGGCCTACGGGAGCGATCCGGCGCTGGCTGCGCGGTTCGTCACCACCAACCTGCCCAGCATGCTCCCGGGCGTGGCCGTGGCCAAGGCTGCGCAGGTCGCGCGCCTCGCAGGCGGCGCGAGCGCGGCCGTCGCGGCAGGGTCGGCTACCACGGCGGCGGGCGTGACCAATGCCGTGCTCAATGCGGGCGGCGCCCGGGGCGAGGCCTTCGAGGACATCCGTGATGCGCTCGTGAAGCAGGGCCACAGCCGCGAGGATGCGGAGCGCATGGCGCTCGAGCGCTCCCGCATGCCGGCCGCCGTGGGCGCCGCCACGGGCTTCCTGTCGGGAAAGATCGGGCTGGAGCATGCCGTGGTGGGCGGCGGCGCACGCGGCGGGCTGGCGGCCGGCACGCGCTCCGCGGCGGCGGAGCTGCTGGGCGAGCAGGCGGAGGAGGTGCTGCCCCAGGTCGCGACGAACTACCAGGCCAGCGACATCGACCAGCGCCCGCTCTCGCGGAACGTCGGGCGCACTGCCGTGGAAACGGCCATCGGCTCGGCGCCGGGCGCGGGCGTGTCCGGCGCGATGACCGCGCTGCGCCGTGGTGATGCCGCCGCCAAGGCGGAGGAGGGGGCGCCGCCGGCAGAGGCGGGCACCCCTGCGGAAGACATGCTCCCCGACTCCCTACCCGAGCAGCCCGCACGCCCGCCGGGCCCGGCGGCCGACGTTGCCGACACGGCCGCGGCCGTCACCCGGTTGGCTGAACTGGAAGTCATCGACGGCAGCGTGGGCCTGAGCGCCGAGCAGAAGGCCGAGCGTGCGGTGCTGGCCGAGCGCGTGGAGCGGGCGGCTGCGCGCGAGGAGGAGCTGGAGGCCATCGGCGAGACGCCCGAGGAAGCGGCCGGCGCCGCGGCGCCGCAGCCCGAAGCCGCGCCTGCGGCAGAAGCAGCCCAGCCCGGGGATGCCAGCGCTGCGGGGGCTCCCCAGGGTGGCAGCCAGCTGCAGCAGGAACTGCGGGCGGTCGCCCAGCGCTCGAGCGGCGACACGCGGCGCAACGCGGTGGAGCTGCTGGCCCGGCTGGAGGGCGGCGGCATGCCGGCCCATGTGCAGCGCTTCGTGGAGCGCGAGGCCGCCGACCTGGTGGCCACCGCGCGCGCCGCGCCCGCCGGGCCGGCCGAGGCCGATGGTGCTGCGCCTGACGCTGCCGCGGCACCGGCCGCCCCGGATCGGCTCACGCCGCAGGAGCGGCAGGAATTCGAGCGTGCCTACCGCCGGCCGGTGGCAGATCCGCTGGGCGAGCTGCAGGACCGCGTGCGCGCCGATTCGGTGTACACACAGGATGGCGATGTCGCCGCAGCTGCTGCCGAGGCGGCGCAAGCATTCGAGCCCGGCGCCGCCCGCGCGCAGACCTGGCCGCAGTTCGTGGCCGAGCGCGGCGAGAACGTGGCGCGGCTGCGCCGGGGCTCGCCCGCGTGGGATCGCCTCCAGAACGAATGGACCGCCGTGAAGACGAAGCGCGCCGGCACGAACCCCGAAGGCACCGGCGCCGTGGGCGCGGCCACTCCCGAGATCCAGAACCGCGACCGGGCCCGGCCGGCCAGTGTGGTGCAGATGCAGGGCATGGCCCAGAGCCCCGACTACATGCGCCTGGGCCCGTCGCGCAGCCCCGAGACGGGCGCCCCCATGGTGTTCGCCGTGGGCGATCAGGTGCACGCCGCGCACGCGATCGGGCGGGGCGACACGGCGGTGATGAGCGACGGCCAGCGCGTGCCGTTCCAGTACGCGGTGATGGAGGCCAGCGACGTGCAGCCGTCGAACTTCGCGGACGGCGGCGTGAACCCGCTCTTCGACGCCGCACACCCGGGCACCGTCAAGGCGCTGAACAACGGGCGCACCGCGGGCCTGCGCGCAGCCTACGAGCGCGGCACGGCCGACAGCTACCGGCAGGAGCTGATGGCGGACAGCGCCATGCACGGGATCGACCCGCAGGTGATCGCCGGCATGCGCGCGCCGATGCTGGTGCGCCTCTACTCGGAGCGCGACAACCAGGCCCGCATGGGCGCCAAGAGCCAGAGCCAGGCCCTGGGGCTGTCGGCCGCCGAGCAGGCCGCCACGGACGCCGCGCTGCTGGATGCCGGCGTGCTCGACGTGCTGGAGGCGGGCGACCTGGCCGGCGCTGCGAACCGCGATTTCGCGCGGGCGTTCGTAGGCAAGCTGCAGGCCGAGGGCCAGGACGTGGCCGGCATGCTGGATGCCGGCGGCGCACTCTCGCCCGCGGGAGTGGTGCGGCTGCAGGCGGCCCTCGTGCACAAGGCGTACAGCGACGGCGATCTGGTCGAATCCATGTTCGGTTCCACCGACAACGACATCCGCGCCATCGGCGAGGCGCTGAAGGACGTGGCGGGCGAGTGGGCGAACCTGCGCCAAGCGGCCGCCGCCGGCGCCGTGAACCCGCAGGTGGACGTGACGGGCAACCTACTGCAGGCCATCCGGCTGGTGCAGAAGGCGCGGCGCGAGCGCGCATCGCTCTACGACGCGATCAACCAGGTGGACATGGTGACAGGCGACGTGCCCGATCCGATGACCGTGGGCGTTCTGCGCCTGCTGTATTCGGGCCACTACCTGACCCGGGCCCTGGGGCGCGAGCGCGTGGCGCAGGCCCTGCGCGACTACCTGGGTGCCGCGGCAGCGACGCGGGCCGAGGGTGATATGTTCGGCGAGCAGGTGGGCCCTGCCGCCATCCTTTCCGCGCTCAGCGCACAACCGACCGAGAAAGCCAGCGATGCAGCAGCAACCACCGAACCAACCGGACAACCCGCACCCGCAGCCCCGCAAGGCGAGCGAGGAGCCGCTGGCAGCGACGCTGCTGGCCGCGGTGCTGATAAGCCAGGGGGGCAAGCACGGGGACCCTTCGCAGATCGAGCAGGGGCAGACCCTGCTGAGGATGGCCGACGCGGCGGCCGGGAAGATGCCCAAGATCCCGGCGGACAGCCGGATGGGCAAGGCGATCGCCGAGCTGCAGAAGACGGCCGTGGCGCAGTAGCTCCAGACCTCGAGCTTTCCAGCTACACCCCGCAGGAGGTTGCAGCGCGTGAAGACGCGCAGCAGGAGGCCGCGGAGGCCCGGGCGAAAGCCGATGCGAAGGCCTACGCCGATGCGCGCTCCGAGCGCGAGCGCCGCGAGGTGGCCAGCCGCATGGAGGCCAGCGCCGAGAACTTCCAGCTGGGCCAAGCGCCGGAAGACGGGATTACTGGGCAAGGCAGTGTCTTTGACCACCCCGCGGTAGCACGCGAGCCGGACCGAGGCTACAGTCCTCTCAATGCCTACGAAACCGACCTCTTTGGCGATCCGGTACCGGCGCCCCAGCGAAAGCGTCCACGCGGATGGCTCTCGGCCGCCCCCGGTGGGGACGTTCCAGCCGCTGCAGCCCTACCAGGCGACACGCCTGCTCCCGCCGGAAAATACACCGTCCGCACCATCATCGGCCGGCGTGGAGAAGAAGCCCTCGGAACGAACGAAGTCCTGACCCCTGCAGAAGCGGCGCAAGCCACTGCGTACCTCACGCGCTCTGCCGTCGAGCGGTTCGATGCGCTGGTGACCGATGAGGCGGGCACGCCCTTGGCTGTGGTGGGCGGCTTCAAGGGCGCGCTGACGCAGGCCTCCATCTACCCGGCCACCCTCGTGGGCGAGGCAATCCGCGTCAAAGGCGCCGCTCGCGTCTGGTTCTCTCACAACCACCCGAGCGGTGATCCCAAGCTGTCCAAGGCAGACCGTCATCTCAATGAACTTCTGACGGACGTTTTTCGTGGCAGCGGAATTGAGCCCATGGGGCTGATGGCTGTTGCCGACGATCGGTACCAATGGGTTTCACCAACCGGGCGAACTGACGATAGCGGATCGGTGCCACCGCCAGGGCGCTCGGTGAGGGTGCCTGTTGTAGAGCGGGAGCAGGTACGCGAAGACGTTCGGCGAGAGGTGGTGGATAGTCCGGCCGCCGCGCGGCGCATCGCAAAGGAATCCCACCAAGCCGGAGGCGACGGCGTTCTGCTGCTGGATTCTCAGATGCGGGTCATCGGGTGGCTGCCCGTCAGCGACGGCATGCGCGGTTTGCTCCGAAACACAGGAGCCCTCGCATCTATTTACAGGGCAGTGAGCGAGTCGAACGCCGGCGCCGCCATCCTGGTCCACGACGGCTCCCTGGACGAGTCCACTGACGAACTCGGCGGGATCACCACTATCGGCAACAACATCGCGGCAGCCCTGGCCAAGGTGGATGTGCGCCCCCTCGATTCGATCAACGTTACGACGGGGCGCTCGGCTGCAGAGTACGACGACGAAATCGCCTCGGGGCCGGTGTTCAGTCGTCAGCGGAAGCAGTCCGGCAGCGAAGCGAACCGCGCCGACGACTTCGACGTGGATGCCTTCCTGCGCACGTTGGAGGACACCCCTGCCGTGCCCGACGAGGCGAAGGCCCAGGCCGTGGCCCGCACGGAATCCGCTGCGGCGGCGATCCGTTCCGGGTGGGCGAACGGCCCCGAGGTGGTTGTGGCGTTCGACATGGCCGACCCGAAGGTGCCGCAGCAGGTGCGCGATGCCGATCTGAGCCAGCGCAGCCGCGGCGCCGGGGGCTCTCCGGAGGGGTTCTATTTCGGTGGCAAGGTCTACCTGCTGGCGGAGCAGCTGCCGCGCGAGCAGGACGTGGCCCGCGTGCTCATGCACGAGGCGCTGGGCCATCATGGGCTCGCCGGGGTGTTCGGCTCGGGGCTCGATGCGGTGTTGCAGCAGCTCGCCCAGGCGCGGCCCGCCGAGGTGCGCCGCAAGGCCGAGGAGTATGGTCTGGACTACAGCGACCGGGCCCAGCGCATGCAGGCCGCCGAGGAGGTGCTGGCCGAGATGGCGCAGTCCCGGCCCAAGCTGGGCTTCGTGCAGCGCGCGGTGGCCGCCGTGCGGAGCTGGGTGCGGGCGCACATTCCGGGCTTCGCGGACCTGCGCATGACGGACGCGGAAATCGTCCGGGACTTCATCGTGCCGGCGCGGGGCTGGGTGGAGCGTGAGCGCCAGGCGGCCGCAGCGCCGGCAGCCGCTGGCAGCGCGCCCGCCCTGGCTTTCAGCCTGCCGGCGGACGCTCTGGCCCAGGCTCGAGCGAAGTGGGCCGGGCTGGTCGATCAGTTCGTCCGTGGTGGGCTGGACGAGACGAAGACCTACGAGGTGCTGCCGTCCTCCACGGCGGTGATGAAGATGCTGGGGCTGCCGGATCTGCCCGTGCACGCCGGTGTGCACGCCATGGACGCGCTCTACAACCACGGCGTGAAGCCGTCGCAGATGAAGCGCGTGCTGGACGAGCTGGCGGACCCGCGCATGGTGATGATCTGGAACCGCGGGCGCGGTGGCGAGAGCAGCCTGAACTTCGTTACGTCGATGAGCAATGCGAAGGGTGAGCCCTTCATCATTGCGCTGCATCCCAACAAGGGCACCATCAAGGGCCGGCACCACTGGATGGCGACGGTGACGGAGAAGCAGCCTTCGGCCATCCTGGCGATGGTGCGCGACGGCGGGGCCGTCTATGTGGGGGAGGGGGAGATTGCCGGGATCGATCCCAAGGCGATGCGCGAAGCTGAACAGTTCGCAAAAGAAAAACGAGGCAAGGAAGCCAGAGAACTGAAGGCAGTCATGGCCAGCAGTCATAAACTTCCAAACCTCGTTCAGCGCGTATTGTACGCAAAGGACCTGGAGGCATTCAAGGGGGCACAGGCGGGCGGCCCGGCCATGTTCAGCCGTGCTGCCGGCGGCGCGCCCCAGACGCCACAGGCGCCGCAGGGGGTGCAGGGGGTGCTGGCCCGCCTGCAGGACCGCGTGCGCCAGCTGACCAGTCCCGAGGCGGTGGACAGCTGGCTCTACAACTGGCAGGACAAGTTCATCGACCTGAAGCGCATCCAGGACCAGATCAAGGCCCTGAACGGCACCGTCAGCGAAACGAACGACGCCTACCGCGGCGAGGAGCTGTACCACAAGCGCGTGGCGAAGCGCACGGCCAACTTCCTGCGCGACGAGGTGCGGCCGCTGCTTGCCGCCATGAACGACGCGGAAGTGGGCATGGAGGAGTTCGAGCGATTCCTGCATGCCCGGCACGCTCCGGAGGCGAACCGCGTGCTGGCCGAGCGCAACCCCAGCAAGCAGGAGCTGGACCAGAAGCGCGCCGACGCCGCCAAGACCGTGGCGGACCTGCGCCGGCAGCTGCAGCATGCCCGCGCGTCCGGCTCGGTCATCAGCGGCATCCAGCGCTCGCTGGGGCTCGCCATGGCCGAGGCCGACCGCTGGAACAGCGCCGAGGCGTTCAAGGGCACGGAGCAGGATCGCCTATCCCTGTCCGGCATGAGCGACGCCGAGGCCAAGAACGTCATGGGGGGCTACAGCCCCGAGCAGCGCAAGGTGATGGACGCCCTGGCCACGCGCGTGGACCGGATGAACAACATCACCCTGCAGACGCTCGAGCAGTACGGCCTGATGGATCGCCTTTCGATCGAGGCCTGGCGCAAGACCTACCAGCACTACGTCCCGCTGCACCGCGACGAGGCTCGGCCGGACAGCAAGGCGCATCCGATCGGCCAGGGCTTCAGCACGAAGGGCGACGCCTCCAAGCGCCGCACCGGCTCCAATGAGAAGGTGACGAACATCCTGAGCCACCTGGTGATGCAGCGCGAGGCGGCGCTGACCCGCGGCGAGAAGAACAACGTGATGAAGCGCCTCTACGTGCTCGCGGCGCAGAACCCCGACGAGAGCCTGTGGTCCCTGGAGCTGCCGAAGAAGAAGGCCATCGACCCGGACACGGGGCTCGTGCGCACCATGCCAGACATCGGGGCGCGCCTGCGCGACAACGTGCTGACGCTGCGCATCGGCGGCAAGGACAAGCACATCATCTTCAACGAGCGCAACGAGCGGGCGGCCCGCCTGGCGCTGGCGATGAAGAACCTGGACGCCACGGAGCTGGACCGCTTCACTCGCACGATGGGGCACCTCACGCGCTGGTTCGCGGCGGTGAACACCCAGTACAACCCGATCTTCGGCGTGCTCAACCTGGCGCGCGACGTGCAGGGCTCGCTGCTGCAGCTGTCCTCCACCCCCCTGGCGGGCCGGCAGCGCGAGGTGTTCAAGAACATCCGCAGCAACATGGGCGCCATCTACCAGGATCTGCGGCGCGAGCGGCGAGAGAGCGGTGGAGGGCAGGGGCCGTGGGCCCGGCTCTGGGAGCAACTGCAGCTGGACGGCGGCACCACCGGCTATCGCGACCTCTACACCAAGCCAGAGGACCGGGCTGCGGCGCTGCGCAAGGCCCTCGAGCAGCAGGGCGAGGGCCGCGCTGCAGGCATGGCGCGCGGCGTGGGCGAATGGCTTTCCGACTTCAACGAAACGCTGGAGGCCTCCACGCGCCTGGCCGTGTACAAGGCGGCGCTGGACGCCGGCCAGTCGCGCGAGGCCGCGGCCAGCTTGGCCAAGAACATCACGGTGAACTTCAACCGGAAGGGACGGAACACGTCAGTGGTGGGCAGCTACTACGCGTTCCTGAACGCCGCCATCCAGGGCAACGTGCGCATGCTGGAAACGCTGGCCGGGCCGGCCGGGCGGAAGGTCATGGCCGGCGGGGTCGCCCTGGGCATGCTGTCGGGGCTGGCGGGCGCGCTCATCATGGGCGGGGGCGGTGCTGACGACGAGTGGAAGAAGATCCCCGACTTCGTGAAGGAGCGCAGCATCATCATCCCGCTGAGCCGGCAGGACTACGTGGCGATCCCGATGCCGCTGGGCTTCCACGTTTTCCCGAACATCGGCCGCAAGCTGGTCGAATTCGGCATGCACGACGATCCGACGAAGAGCCGCGCCGGCCACCTGGCGGACATGGCCATGATCGCCCTCAACGCCTACAACCCGCTCGGCGGCGCCGACAACATCATGCAGATGCTTGCGCCCACGCCCTTCGACCCGGTGGTGGCGCTGATGGAGAACAAGGACTGGACCGGGCGGCAGATCTACAAGGAGCAGCGCAGCGGGCTCGATCCGAAACCCGGGCACGCCATGGGCAAGGACTCGGTGACACCCCCGGCCCGTTGGGTGGCCCGGCTCATCAACGATGCCAGCGGCGGCAACGAATGGCAGCCGGGGAAGTGGAGCCCCAATCCGGATGCGCTGGAATACCTGTTCGGGCAGTTCACCGGCGGCGTGGGCCGCGAGCTGACCAAGGCGGGGAATATGGTGACGGCCGCCGTGACCGGCGAGGAGCTGGCGCCGCACCAGATCACCCTGGCGGGGCGGTTCTACGGCAGCACGCGCGGCGTGAACGGTCAGAGCACGTCCTACTACGAGAACCTGAAGCGGGTGAACACCAGCATGGCCGAGGCCAAGGGGCGGGTGGCGAGGGGGGAGGAGGCCGAGGCCGTGCTGCTGGACGTGCCGCTGGCCCGCGTGGACGGGGCGGCAAATCTGCTGGACAAGCGAGTGTCCGACCTGGTGAAGATGCGGCGGCAGATCCAGGCCGGTGGCGACCCGAACAAGCGCGAGCTGGTGAAGGAGGTAAATGCCGAGATCGAGCGCAGCATGTACCTGCTGAACAAGGCCGTGGAGGACGTGCTGGCCGAGCATCGGTGAGCCGTCGAGCGGAGCCCTGCGGGGGCTCCGCTCGGCTATCCTCTGTAGCTCAACGGCAGATGACGCAGATGATTTTGACGCTCAACATCCAGAAGGTGGAATCCGGGATCTACGAGGCCCGGGTGGAGAACGGTCGTTCGGAGGTGGACGAGTTCGAGGCCTCGACCATCGCAAGCGCGATCAGGGAGGCGGCCGCCCGCGGGTACGGCGCCCGGGGCTTCCACATCTGGTACGGTGCGATATGCATTGGCACCACCGCCGTGTTCGCCATGCGCCACGACGCGGAGACGCTGGCGCTGAAGCTGCTGGGCGTAGCAGCGCAGTTCTGACGAGGTGCTGCCGCGAGATTTGCCCCAGCCAGGGTATCGCCAACGGTGAAGCCGAGGGCGATAGGGTCGGTGAAGTAAAATTCGTCGTTCCCCGCGCCAGTTGGCATGGGCTGGTTGGCAGGGCTTCTAACCTGTTGATTTGTATGGGCGATCTAATCCCTTACAAGGCGTAGGTCGGCGGTTCGACCCCGTCAGCACCCACCACCACCGATCAAAAGGCGAACGAGAGTTCGCCTTTTCTTTTGCCCCCTGAGAAAGACAAAGACCATGTTCGAATCCATCCGCAAGCACTCCAAGATCGTGATGATCGTGATGTTCTTGCTGATCATTCCGTCGTTCGTGCTGGTAGGCATCGACCGGAACTACTTCTCCAGCAAGAGCGCCGTGGTGGCGCGGGTGGACGGGCACGACATCACCCAGGACGACTGGGACAATGCGCATCGCGCCGAAACCGACCGCATCCGCGCGCAGTCGCCCTCCATCGACGGCAAGCTGCTGGATTCGCCGCGCGCCCGCTACGCCACGCTGGAGCGCCTGGTGCGCGACCGCGTGATGCAGGCCGCCGCCATCAAGATGCACCTGGTGGCGAGCGACGCCCAACTGGCCCGCACGCTGCAGGGCATTCCGGCCATCGCCGCGCTCAAGCGCCCCGACGGCTCGCTGGACACCGAGGCGTACCGCGCGCTCGTCGGCTCGCAGGGCCTCACGCCCGAGGGCTTCGAATCCAACGTGCGCCGCGAACTGTCGCTCTCGCAGGTGATGGGCGGCGTGGTCGGTTCCGCCTTCGCAGCGCAGGAGCCCGCGCGCATCGCGCTCGACGCGCTCTACCAGCGCCGCGAGATCCAGGTGGCCCGCTTCGACGCGAAGGACTTCGCCGCCAAGGTCACGCCCACCGACGACGAACTGCAGGCCTACTACAAGGGCCACGAGGCGCAGTTCCGCCAGCCCGAACACGCGGAAGTGCAGTACGTGGTGCTGGATCTGGACGCCGTGCGCGCCAGCATCGCGATGAGCGACGACGACCTGCGCACCTACTACAAGGAAAACCTGGAGCGCCTCGCCGGCAAGGAAGAGCGCCGCGCCAGCCACATCCTGATCAACGCGCCCAAGGACTCCCCCGCCGCCGACCGCGAGAAGGCCAAGGCCCGCGCCCAGGAGCTGCTGGAGCAGGTGCGCAAAGCCCCGAACACCTTCGCCGACGTGGCCCGCAAGAACTCGCAGGACACCGGTTCCGCGCCCTCGGGCGGCGACCTGGGCTTCTTCAAGCGCGGCGACATGGTCAAGCCGTTCGAGGAGGCCGCGTTCTCGATGAAGAAGGGCGACATCAGCGACGTGGTGGAGAGCGACTTCGGCTACCACATCATCCAGCTCAACGACGTCAAGACGCCCAAGCAGCCGACCTTCGAGGAAGTGCGCGCCAAGCTCGAAACCGAGGCCAAGCACCAGCAGGCGCAGCGCAAGTACGCCGAGCTGGCCGAAGTGTTCTCCAACAGCGTGTACGAACAGGCGGACAGCCTCCAGCCCGTGGCCGACAAGCTCAAGCTGAAGGTGCAGACCGCCAAGGACGTCACGCGCACGGCGGCTCCTGGTGCCCAGGGCCCGCTGGCCAATGCCCGCTTCCTGGAGGCGCTCTTCTCCGCCGATTCGGTGCAGAACAAGCGCAACACCGAGGCCGTCGAGGTCGCGCCCAGCACCCTCGCGGCCGGCCGCATCGTGAACTACACGCCCGCCGCCACGCCGCCCTTCGCCGAGGTGAAGGCCCGCGTGCGCGACCTGTTCGTGGCCGATCGCGCTGCCGAGATGGCCCGCAAGGAAGGCGAAGCCAAGCTCGCCGCCTGGAAGGCCGCGCCCGCTAGCGCCACCGGCTTCGGCCCCGCCGTGGTCGTCTCGCGCGACAAGCCCGAGAACCAGCCACGCCCCGTGGTGGACGCGGCCCTGCAAGCCAACACCGACACGCTGCCCGCCTTCACCGGCGTGGCGCTGGGCGCCCAGGGCTATGCCGTCGTCAAGGTGGACCGCCTTGTCCCGCGCGACCCGACCGACCCGGCCGTGCTGCGCCAGCAGCAACAGCAGGTCTCGGAAGCGGAAGCCCAGGCCGAGGCCCTGGCCTACTACGAACTGCTCAAGGACCGCTTCAAGGTCCAGTTCAAGGTGGCCCGCCCGACGGGCGACGGCACCCCCGCCACGGAAAATTGATGCATCGAACATGGCCGGAGGGGCTTTTATCCGGCTATAATACGAGGCTACGGTGGCTGTAGCTCAGTTGGTAGAGTCCAGGATTGTGATTCCTGTCGTCGTGGGTTCGAGTCCCATCAGCCACCCCAAGAAATGCTAGTAAAAACAAGGACCTTCGGGTCCTTGTTTCGTTTCAGGGGCACGCCAGGGGCGAAGCGGGAATCGCTGACGATTGTCCTGGTGCTTTGGCTGCCTGATCGCACTGCCAGACTTCGGTGGGTCTTTGCTGCCTCTGAGCAGATCGACTCACTCAAGCATCGCCGGCAAGCACTGCCTCGATACGTCATGCGGGACGCATGTCGCCTTTGTTGATGCCATCGATGTGTCGCGTCGAGGAGAGGATCTTCTGTCCTGAGTCGAGCAGGCTGCGGCAGAGCCTGTCTTGACAACGCGATCTCTGACAGCAATGCTCTGCTTGTGGAATAATTTTAAAGTGATATCACGTTAAGATTATCATGGCGGGAAGATCCAAGAAATCGTCGTTGGCGTCCGAACCTGCTGTATCGGCACCCTCGGAGAAGTGGGAGGTCGTCTTCCACGATGAATTCCTGCCGGAGTTCCGCGCGTTCGACCTGGACGTACGCCGCGAACTGGCTGCTGCTGCCAAGGCCATCGAGCTGGCAGGGCCGAAGACAGGACGGCCTCATGTCGACACGCTCAATGGCTCGAAGCACGACAACATGAAGGAGTTGCGCTTCAAGGCCCACAACGGCTCGGAGATCTGGCGGGCGGCTTTCGCCTTCGATCCCCAGCGAAAGGCCTATGTGCTGGTGGCTGGCGACAAGCAGGGACAGGACGAAGCAGCGTTTTACAAGACCCTGATCAAGACGGCCGACAAGCGGTTCGACGCCCACCTGAAGAAGCTCGCCAAGGCGAAGAAGGAATCACCATGAGCACCACACTGCAAAGCATCATCGAAGAGTTTTCCGCTCAGGATCAGAAGCTCATCCAGTGCAAGGCGAGCGTCCTGGCCGAAGAGATGGTTCGCCACGCGGACTCGCTGGCCGAGGTTCGCTCGGCATTGATGAAGACCCAGGACGAAGTGGCACGGGTGCTCAATGTCAAGCAAAACGCCGTGGCTCAACTGGAGAAGCGTTCGGACCTGCTGCTCTCGACGCTACGCAAGTACGTGGAAGCCATGGGCGGAGAACTGGCCGTGGCTGTCAGAACGGGCGCTGGCACCGTGATCATGCTTGATAGCCTGAGCTCCCTCGCCAAGCCATCTGCACCGCATCGCGCGCGCGCCTCCGGTGTGGCTCGCAAGTCGGCGGCTCGCCCTGCCAGCAAATCCAAGCGCAAGGGCAAGCACGAAGGCACTGCGGTTGCCTGACGATCGGCCTCGGCGGCGGAACGACAGGAGTTGCGTACGCTGCTGCCAATCAGAACCACCTCAAGACCGCTGCGCTCTACCTACGCCAGCGGGCACTCAATTCGAGGCGCTGCTGGCTCGCATTCACCAGCACATCGCCGCGATGCGAGCACACCGTGGCTTCACCTGACCCATTAGCGTAGCGGTTGCGCGAACATGACGCTGATGCCCATTGGGCCTTGCGCCGTAGAAGCCACCGCGCTTGGCCGCGAATACATCCGCCCTCGGATGCATCGTTTGCGAATCCATGTCAGGCATGTCGCGACATCTTCGTTTCGAGGCTGGGCAATAGAACCTGTCGCGGCATATCCAGCTGGGTTGAGCCAGGATGCGATATTCCTTGGCTGTTGGCCGGTGTCGATTTAAAGCTGATGGCATGACGTATCGAGAAGTGCCGATCAGCGAAGCCCAGCGCGAAATGATTGGCGAAGTCTGGTGCTGCTGCTTGAGAGCGCCATGGACGAGTTGATTTTCAACGTGATCAGCCTGCCCACTAAGCATCTAGACGCCCAACTCGCATCAGGGTCGCGTTGGCGAGCAGCATGGCACGATCTGTACGCGCAAAGCGGGCCGCGCTGGAATTTCTGGAGCACACGCAGTGACGTGGTCGATGCTCAAGGAAGCCGAAGTGGTTGTGTATGAGACTGACGCACATCGTCAGACGGCTCTCGGCCCCCCTCCTAAGCAGGTACTTCTTCGCCTCATTTCGCTCAAGACACAGGTGCAAAGGAGAACAGGGGCAATCCAGGTCTGTGCAGGCCGCAGCTTCTTCGTCGTCTTCGGGCACGCCGCCATCTACTTTGCCATCGAGGTCCTTGGGGGATGGCATTCAGTGATCGGGTTGGTCCAAGCTGCCCGCAGCGTCTCGCATTCGCTCGACGCGACTTCATGAAGGCGTTTGAGGACCATCAGGGGCCTCGCACCTGCGACGTTCACTTCGTTACCTGGGCGCGCCTTTGCCGCTCGGCCGATCCGCGAACCTCCTCGGTTTCTCCTTCAGCGTGTTGTCACACTCCGTCGTGAGGCGCAGGTCTTGGGCAATCACTCGTTTTCCCCTGGGCCGATTTTCACTTTGAGAGACCGCCCGCCGCGGGAGGGCAGGCGGCATCCCGGCGCACTTCTTCACTACTGCAGTGCGTCCCCGCCGTCCGGCCACCGCGTCAGCACCTCGCATCCCTCGGGCGTCACCGCCACCATGTGCTCCCACTGCGCAGAGAGCGATCCATCGCGCGTCACGACGGTCCAGCCGTCGGATAGCTGCCGCGTCTCGCGCCGGCCTGCGTTGAGCATCGGCTCGATCGTGAAGACCATGCCAGGCTCCAGGCGCACGCCCTGGCCGCGGCGGCCGTAGTGCAGCACGTTGGGCTCGCCGTGGTAGACCTGCCCGATGCCGTGGCCGCAGTATTCGCGCACGACGCTGAAGCGTTCCCGCTCGGCGACCGACTGGATGGCGTGGCCGATGTCGCCCAGGGTGGCGCCGGGCCGCACCTGCCGGATGCCCGCGCGCAGGGCCTCGTAGGTCGTGTCGACCAGCCGGCGGGCGATCGGGGAGGGCGTGCCGACGAAGAACATGCGGCTGGTGTCGCCGAACCATCCGTCCTTGCGCACGGCGACGTCGATGTTCACGATGTCGCCCTCGCGCAGGACGGTCGCCTTCGAAGGAATGCCGTGGCAGACCACCTGGTTCACCGAGGTGAGGATGGTCCGCGGATAGTCCATGTAGCCCAGGTTGGCAGCTACCGCGCCCTGGACGTTCACGATGTGGTCGTGGCACAGGCGGTCGAGCGTGTCCGTGCTGGCGCCGGGCACGACGTGCGGGCCGATCATGGCCAGCACCTCCGCGGCCAGCGCGGCGGCCTGGCGCGACATGGCGATGCCTTCCGCGGAGTGCAGGGGGATGTCGCCCGCCGTCCTCATGCCCGTGCCGCCTTCGGTTGCGGTTGCGGCTGTAGTGCCGGGCGGCGGATGCCACTCCCCGCGTCCGGTCCGGCCATGGCGGTGGCCAGGTCCAGCCCGCCCGCGAGTTCGGCCTGGATCAACAGCCGGGACAGGTCCTGGTGGTCGAGCCCCGGGTGCAGCTCCGACAGCATGCCGATGCGCATCCAGTGCTCGGCCTGCGCGTTGATGGAGCGGCTGAGCGCATTGCCCGCCACGCGCAGGTTCTCGTGCATCAAGTCCGAGATTTTCACGATGCCCATCGGCTCATTCCTTATGTGGTTTGTATGTGAAATATACACGTTTTGTTTATTGCGGGCATGGACGTGGAAACGCATGGCCGCACTGCCCCTACGCCGGGCGATGGTCGGAAGCCGTAGGACATCGCCATGCGGAGCGTCTGGAAGGTCAATCCGTGTGGCGGATGTATCCGCTCTGACACGAACGCCGTGGGGGTAGCGCGCGCCTAGGAGGGTTCTTCCGCACCTCCTACACGCCGGGGTCGGCGTTTGGGAGGAAGCTAGGTTCCAGGCCAGGGAAGCGGGTCGCGATCCGCCCCCTCCGTACTCCGCCGGAGTGCGGGGCCTTCTTTTCTCAACCTTCCACTGACGGAGACTCATCCATGAAGCGAATTTCCCAAACGCCCAAGACCCTGCAGTACTGCGCAGGCGCACTGATCTCGGGTGCGATGCTCCTGGCCACCCCGTTCGTGCAGGCCCAGACGGGCGGCACGGGCGGTGCCACCAGCGGCGCCATGGGCGGCAGCACGGCCGACGCACCGTCGCCGCGCGCCACCGGCGCATCCAAGCGGTCCGGCACGCACTCGGGCACCCACTCCGGTGACCGGGCCACGGGTGGCCAGACCGGCGGCACCAGCAACGGCGGCACGTCGGGTACGGGCGGCACGGGCAGCGGTAGCGGCGGCTCGACCGGCTCGGGTTCCGGCGGCAGTGGAATGGGCGGCGGCGCCGGTGGTTCGGGCTCCGGCGGCATGGGCGGCGGCGCGGGCTCGGGTGCCGGTGGTTCCGGCGCCGGCGGAGGCGGTGCTGGCGGCTCGGGCGCTGGCGGTGCCGGCGGCGCGGGCGGCGGCAGCGGGCGCTGACAGGCCTCCCATGGAGGGGAGGGCCGGCGGGGCGGCGCGAACGTATCGTCCGGCAGCGATCTCCGCCGGGCATGGGCAGGTTTCCTACAGGCCCTGCCTGACCCCTCCCACCTCCGACACGCCCGGGTCAGGGCCTAATCAAAGCTCCAGATTCCCCAGGAGGTGCGCCATGTTCGTCGTCCCATGTTCCGGAGGCCCTGCCTTCTACGCTGCCGAAAGCGTCCGCGCGCGCCAGATGGGACAGCGCGAGCTGCCACGCTGGCAGGCACAGCTCGGCGACCTGGACCCATGCCCCGATGTCGAAGACATCCCGGACAGCCGCCAGTCGGTGCAATCGCAGTTCTCGGACACTGGCTACGGTCGCCAGTGGATGGGCTGATCACCCAGGGCTTTCCAGATCGCTTCGGCCGGCTCAGCGGCGCAGTCGGCACGCGGCACGGATCAGCCGATCGGCCTGGTCCGGAATCTCCTTGAACATGACGGGGGCCTCGTCCTGTCGGAACGAGCGCTCCATGGTCACCGGGCCCATCCAGCCGGGCTCTCCGTAGAATTTCATGCGCGTGTACCAGGCCCTGCGCCCTTCGCAGTCCACGGCCACGGTGCTCGAATGGCCGCGGTAGGTGCCGCCGCCATAGGCCTGTCGCACCGAACCCCGCGTGATCCGTACCTCCACGCTCAGCAGGTCCCCTTCCAGGTGGGCGAGCGAGCCGGGGCGGATCTGTATCAGGTCCTGCGCCGTGTGCTCCGGATCTCCGTACACGGTGAACCACTCGTCCGCATGGGACAAGAGGGGAACGGCTGCCAGCACGAGACCGGCGAGTATGGAGCGCATACGGTATTGTCGCCAATTGACCGATGCTCCGCTGCGCCGACTTGGAAGAAAAGGTGCGGGGTGACCGCCAGGAAGGCTGGGCCCCCACAGGCAGCCGCCACCGCCGAGAGTGGACACGGCGGCAACCGGGACCCCGCCGCCGCAGAATACCTCCGGGCGGGCGATACACGCTGTGAGTTCCCGTAAGTTGTTCGGGACGGGTGATCGAATAGGGTACGAGGGGCCGCTACTGGTGGCGTTGGAGGCGTGTCGTGCGCCGCTGGCCATGCTGCGATGACGAGTGACGAGGCGCGAGAGCCAGAGGTCTGGAGGCAGTCATGGCCAGCAGATGTAGCGCGCCGCGACCCCTCCGGCGTGGATTGTATGCAGCGACCGGCCTGCAGTATCAGCTCAGGCGGCCGACATCTCCCGCTCGGCTGCCTGAGCCAAGAACGCGGAGCGGCTCTGCCCGCGCGCCTTCGCTGCCGCATCGATGCGCTGCACGAGGCCCTCGTTCAGGCTGATGTTCAGACGGATGGCTTTCGCACGCACTTTTGCCAGATCCACATCGACCAGCATCCAGAACCCCCCGGTGTAGTCCGGGTCGTCCGCCCACTTCTCGGGAGACGAAGGCGCCGGGATCGGATCGTCGTCACCGCCGAAGTGGGCCTCCGCGGCTTCCTGGGCGGCGCGGGGCAGGGATTGAAGATCATCGGCTGCAGCGAAGCAGCCGGGGAAGTCGGGAAAGGCCGCGCCGTATGCGCTTCCAGCGTCCTTGTGCACGTAGATGGGGTACAGCATGTCTTACTCCGAAAAGGGCCTCAGAGGCCCGCCTGTTTCCTGATGCTCTTCACGGTGCCTACGGGAAGGTCTTTCTTCGTATGGGGCACTGTGACCTTGCCGGTCTTGTTCGGGTGCTTGTACTGGTGGTGCGACCCGACCGAGTGGATCAGCACCCAACCATCTGCCTTCAGTTCTTTGATGAGTGCCGCGCTATTCATTTGTGTAATGCTACACAACCATAGATGTTTGCGCAAGAATACACAAGTCGCCGAGATCCGCACGAAACTGGAAGGAGGGGGAATTCTTCCCCGGAACTTCCCTGAGCCAACTCGCCTATGGGGGTTTTCAGAGGGGGAATGCTGGCCTGCCCGGAGGGACTCGAACCCCCGACCTATTGCTTAGAAGGCAATTGCTCTATCCAGTTGAGCTACGGGCAGACATGGCTCGAAGGTGAGTGGGAGGGGAGCCCAGGCCCGCCCGGGCAGGCCGGATGGGCGCGGGCCGCGCCTTCGAGGTCCGTGATCATACCCGCGCCGCCGCTGCAGGCCCCGCGCGCACGGTCCAGATGATGTCACCGACGGGCTGCTTTGCGGTTATAACGGAATCGCCGCCCTCCCGCGCTCTGAGCGCTGCCAAAGCCTTCTCCTTTGACACATGCCCCATAGCGTAGAACTCATCCATACCGTTGCCGTCGGCCTGGGGCTGGCCCTGTTGCTGGGCTTCCTGGCGACGCGGCTGCGCTTGCCCGCGCTGGTGGGCTACCTGCTGGCGGGCGTGGCGATCGGGCCGTACACGCCGGGCTTCGTGGCCGATGGCGGCATGGCCAGCCAGCTCGCCGAGATCGGCGTCATGCTGCTGATGTTCGGCGTGGGCCTGCATTTCTCGCTGGGCGATCTGCTGGCGGTGCGCAAGATCGCGCTGCCCGGGGCGATCGTGCAGATGGCGGTCGCCACGCTGCTGGGGATGGGGCTGGCCAGCTGGTGGGGGTGGGGCCTGGGCGGTGCGCTGGTGTTCGGGCTGGCGCTGTCGGTGGCGAGCACGGTGGTGCTGCTGCGCGCGCTGGAAACGCTCGGCATCCTCGATTCGTACACCGGCCGCATCGCGGTCGGATGGCTGGTGGTGGAAGACCTGGCCATGGTGCTCGTGCTGGTGCTGCTGCCGCCTCTGGCCCATTCGCTCGGCGGCGGTGCCGCTGCATCCGGCCCTGCGGAGGCGGCGGCGCAGACTCCGCTCTGGAAGACGCTGGCCTGGACGCTCGCGCAGGTGGGCGGGTTCGTGGCGGTGATGCTGCTGGTGGGGCGGCGGGTGTTTCCCTGGCTGCTGTGGCAGGTGGCACGCACGGGTTCGCGCGAGCTGTTCACGCTGTGCGTGGTGGCCGCGGCGGTGGGCATCGCGTTCGGGTCGGCGGCGCTCTTCGGCGTGTCGTTCGCGCTGGGCGCGTTCTTCGCGGGCATGGTGATGCGCGAATCGGAGTTCGCCCACCGCGCCGCGCAGGAGTCGCTGCCGCTGCGCGATGCGTTCGCCGTGCTGTTCTTCGTGTCGGTCGGCATGCTGTTCGATCCGCGCGTGCTGCTGGAGCGTCCGCTGCAGGTGGCGGCCGTGGTGGCGATCATCATCTTCGGCAAGACCTTCGCGGCCGCGGGCCTGGTGCTGGCCTTCCGCTATCCGCTCAACACTGCGCTCACCGTGTCGGCCAGCCTCGCGCAGATCGGCGAGTTCTCGTTCATCCTGGTGGGCCTGGGCGCCTCGCTCGGGCTGCTGCCGCCGGAAGGCGCGAGCCTCGTGCTGGCGGGCGCGCTCATCTCGATCGCTGTCAATCCGATCCTGTTCCGCGCGATCGCGCCGCTGCAGGACTGGCTGCGGGCGCGTTCGGCGTGGGCACGCCAGCTGGAGCTGCGCGACGATCCGCTGGCGGAGCTGCCGCAGAGCACGCACCAGCGCTATCTGGCGCGGCAGGTGGTGCTGGTGGGCTACGGGCGGGTGGGGCGCCGCATCGCGGCGGCGCTGGCGGCACGCGACATTCCGTACGTGGTGGCCGAGCAGAACCGCGAACTGGTCGAGCACCTGCGCGATGCCGGTGTGGCGGCCGTGGCGGGCGATGCGGTGGACCCGGCCGTGCTGATCCAGGCGCACATCGCGCGCGCCCACATGCTGGTGATCGCCACGCCGGACACGCTGGACGTGCGGCAGATCGTCGCCACCGCGCGTACGCTCAACCCGGCGATCGAGACGGTGGTGCGCTCCCACAACGAGGAAGAGGCCGATCTGCTGGAGAGCGAGGGCGTGGGCAAGGTGTTCCTCGGCGAAGAGGCGCTGGCCGTGGCCATGACCACCCACGTGGTGGCGGTGGCGAGCGCCCGGGAGCCCCAGGGTGCCACCGTGCCCGGCGCGCTGGACGAGCGCCACGCGTCGGTCTGAAAGCGGCTAGCACGACCCTTCTGGCGTCGTTGCCGCCCGCATCTTGTCGTACTACTCGTACTGCCTGCGATGCGGCGCCTAGCCAGAACCGCTTCGCTGGGTCGTGTTTAGCCGCTCTGATCCGGGCCCGGCGGGGGCCGCAGCCGGGCGCCCACCGACGGTCAGTCCGGTTCCTCGAACACCAGCGTGGGCGTGCCCATCACCCGGGCCGTGTCGCCGAGCGTGCCGATGAGCCGGTTCGCGAAATAGCTGTTCTGCGTGTCGGGCTCCAGTGCCGCGACGGCCAGGTTGGCGAGCGGCTGGTTGAGCGGCACGTAGAAGCTGCCGGCGGGCGCGTCGATCGCGGTGCGCACGGTGTCCACCTTGACGCGGACGGTGTCGGCCGCGCCGGCGACGGTGCCGCGCACGTCCTCGCGCACGGCGGTGTCGCGCCCGGTCTCGCGGTAGGTGTCCGCCAGCAGCGAGCCCTGTTCGGCCACGCGCATCACCTGCAGGCCCAGCATCTTCAGGTGGTCCACCGCCTCGGTGGCGGAGGGGCTGAGCCAGTAGCCGCAGGGGCGCGCGCGGCTGGCGAGGGTGCGCAGGTCGAGCGACGAGTTCCATTCCACGCGCACCGTCTTGTCGGCACCGGTGTCGGGGTCGAGCATGAGCAGGTCGCGCTGCGTGGCCGTGGGGCCGGCGTCGATCGCGACCTCGCCGCGGCAGGCCTGGGCGACCGTGTCGCGCGCGACGAAGGAGCGCACCTGCTCCAGGTTGGCCGAGCGCTCCGCCGTGCTGCGCAGCGCGCTCGTGAGCGCCGTCACCTGGCTGTGCACGCGGCGCTGGATGTGCGTGCGGCCGATGCCCACGCCGCGCGTTTCCACCAGCAGGCTGACCGCGTTCTTCAGGCCGTTCACGTTGCGGCCGGTGTCGGGGCGCGTGCCGCCCATGGAGACGCGGCGGTCTGCCGGATCGGTGGAGGTGGTGTAGTACCACTCGCTGGTCAGGCCCTGGCCCTGCAGGGCGGCGACCATGGGCTGGTGGTACCACTCGCGCGAGGCCTTGGTGAGGAATTCCGGCACGTTGGCGGTGGTGGCGTACTGCAGCAGGGCGTCGTAGCGCTGGATGCCGCCGAACTTCTCCAGGAAGCGGCCCGTCACGGTGTATTCGTGCGCATCGACGATGGCGATGGGGCGGTAGTCGCGCACCAGCCGTGCCAGGCCCTGGGCCTCGGGCGTGGTGAGCAGCAGGTGGTCGCGGTTCATGTCGGTGCCATTGGCCGTCACGCGGGTGCCGGCTTCGGCGCCGTCGGGGTTGGCGCGCGGCACGACGACGACGTTGATGCGGTCCAGCAGCGGCTCCAGCAGGCCCTGGGTGAGTTCGCGCGCGATCACCAGCAGCGCTTCCGAGCCCGCGGGCTCGTCGCCGTGCTGCTGGCCGATCAGCACCACGGTGGGCCGGCCGCTCGCGTCCAGGTCCTGCAGCGAGGTGCCCGCGCCGCGCGTGGCGACCAGCGCCTCCAGCGGCGTGCCGCGCTGCGAGCGGCCCCATTCGATCACCGCCGTCTTGGTGGCGCTGCCCGCCTGGGGTGCGAGGCTGCGCAGCCATTGCGATGCCTCGGCATTGGTCGTGAAGGCGCGGCGGCCCTCGGCGAGGCCGGGCGTGTCGTAGCGCACGGCCGGATCGGGGAAGCGGGCCGCCACGGCGGCGCTGTAGGGCAGCGGATCGCCGGTCGTGGCGGCAGGCGCCGGGGGCGCGGCCGCGGCATCCGCCGGCGGCTGCAGGAGCGGGCTGGTCGCGATCGGGGTGGTGACGACCTCGGCGCGCGTGGTGCCGAGAGGCGGCGGCACCGTGCGCGGCGTCGCCGGCCGCGTCTGGGCCGTGGAGGGCAGGGGTGTGGGCTCGTTGGCGGGCCAGGGCGGCAGCGGGGTGCTGGCGCAGCCGGCCGCCAGCACGGCGATGGCCAGCACGAGCGGGCCCAGCAGCGCGCGGGGCGGCAGGGCGGCAGCGGGCCTGGAGGGGCGGAGGGCGTCGAAGGGCTGGTTCATGGTCGGTCTCAGGCCGCGAGGGCCGGCTGTGGCTGGCGGGGCCGATGTTACCCGCCGCCGCGGTCCTGCCGTGTCGGTGGCAGCCCCGAATACCGCGGCCCCGGCGCTGAACCGTGGCCCACCGTGCGGGCCATGCCCGCATGGCGCGTCCGCCAAAGGAAACGGCGCGGCATGGAGCGGTCCGGAAAGACCGCCCATGCCGCGCCGTGGGCACGATGCGCAGGGCCCGGAGGGGCCTGCGCCGTCATGGAAAAAGGAAAGGGCTGCGCCGGGGCTCAGCGCCCGTAGCCGCCACCGCCGCGCGGGCCGCGGTTGCCGCCACGGCCACCGCCGTAGCCGCCGCCGCCACCACCGCCGTAGCCGCCACCACCACCGCCGCCACCGCTGCGGAAGCCGCCGCCGCCGCGCCGGCCGTTGGACATGCTGTCCACGCTGGTGCGCATCGGATCGGGCTGGCCGCCGCCGCTGCCGCCGTGGCGCGAGGGGCCCAGGTGCGTGCCGAGCTGGGTGCCCAGGTGGGCGTTCTCGCGCCGCGGCTGCAGGTCGTCGGAGCGGTGGCCGCCGCCGCCGCCACCTTCGGCGCGGGGTGCGCGGTTGCCGCGCGGAGCGGCGTTGCCGGGATTGCCGCCGCCGTTGCCATTGCCGTAGCCGCGCTGCTGGCCGCCGTTGCCGCCGGCACGCGGACCGTTGCCCTGGGCAGATGCGCCGCCGCGGCTGCGCTGGGGCTTCTGGCCGCCGCCGTTGCCGCCGCCGTCACCCTGGCCGGCCTGGGACTGGCCGCGTCCGCCGCCGGACTTGCCGCCGCCGCCGCCGCTGCGCTCGCCCTGCGCCGCCTTGTTGGTGCGGATGCGCTCCATCATCTCGCTGCGCGCGGCCTTGGCGGCCGCCTGCATGACTTCGCGGCTCGGCGGCTTGCCGGCGCCGCCCCAGATGGTCTGGCGGCCCATGGCGATCGGCTCGGCCTTCTCGCCGGCCTCGGGGCCGAAGCCCTCCAGGATCTGGACCGGGATCTCCTGCTTGGTGAAGCGCTCGATCTCCATCATGAAGCCTTCTTCGTCCATGCAGACCAGGCTCACGGCCTCGCCGCTCGCGCCCGCGCGGCCGGTGCGGCCGATGCGGTGCACGTAGTCTTCGGGCACGTTGGGGATCTCGTAGTTGACGACGTGCGGCAGCTCGTCGATGTCGATGCCGCGCGCGGCGATGTCGGTGGCCACCAGGGCGCGGATGTCGCCGCTCTTGAAGCCGGCCAGGGCCTGCGTGCGGGCGCTCTGGCTCTTGTTGCCGTGCAGCGCCATCGCGTTGACGCCGTTCTTGGTGAGGAATTCGGCCACGTTGTTGGCGCCGAACTTGGTGCGCGTGAACACCAGCACCTGGCTCCAGTCGTGCTCCTGGATGATGTGCAGCAGCACCTGCTTCTTCTTGCCGCGGCCCACGGGGTGGATCACCTGCGTGATGCGCTGCACCGTGGTGTTGCGCGGCGTGACCTGGATGCTCTGCGGGTTCTTCAGCAGCGTGCCGGCCAGCTCGCGGATCTCGTCGCTGAAGGTGGCGGAGAACAGCAGGCTCTGCTTGTCGCGCGACATCAGCGCCAGGATCTTCTTCACGTCGTGGATGAAGCCCATGTCGAGCATGCGGTCGGCTTCGTCCAGCACCAGGATCTCGACGGTGGACAGGTCGAGGAAGCCCTGCTGCTGCAGGTCGAGCAGGCGGCCCGGGGTGGCCACCAGCACGTCGACGCCGCGCTTGATGCGGTCGATCTGCGGGTTCATGCCCACGCCGCCGAAGACGACGGTGGAATGGATGTCGAGGTACTTGCCGTACTGGCGGACGGATTCCTCGACCTGGGCGGCGAGTTCACGCGTGGGGGTCAGCACGAGGGCGCGCACGCCCTTGCCGCCGAATTTGCTCTTGGGGGCCGTGCCTTCCGAGAGGCGGTGCAGCATGGGCAGCGTGAAGGCCGCCGTCTTGCCGGTGCCGGTCTGGGCGCCGGCGAGGAGGTCGTGGCCCGCGAGGACGGCGGGGATGGCCTGGGCCTGGATGGGAGTCGGGGTCTCGTAGCCCTGCTCGTGCACGGCTTTCAGAATGGCCGGGGCCAGATTCAGTTCGTCAAAAGTCATTGAAGGAAGCGCCCTCTCCGGGCGCGGGAGGCATCGGCCTGTCGCAGGGCCCGGGGGAAGGGCTGCGTCCAGTCAAAGGCAGATGGGATTCACGAATGGGAGCCGGAACACCGCGCGGCGGCTTCCTCGTCCCCAGCAGGTTGCTGAGGCCGCCGGTCACTGGAGCCGGCGGCTGAGGCGCTATTGTGGCATGAGAAGCACCGCAGCGTGCGCCAGACCGCATCCGGCGCGCGGGCGCAGGCACCGGCCCGCCCAGCCGGGGCTTAGACTGGCGCTTTGCCTTGCCCGGGGTGCCTTCGTTCCCTGGTGGCCCCGCACCTCATGCCTTCGACGACATCGCCTTCGCCCGCCGGCGCCTCCCCGGGCGCGCTGCAACTGGACATCGCCCACATGGAGGGCCAGGTGTGGTCCGGCCCCGTGCGGGTGGTGGGCCTGCCGGGCGCGGAGGGCGCCTTCGGGGTGCTGCACGGCCACACGCCGCTGCTCACGCGGCTGCGCGCGGGCTTCGTGCACATCGAAACCCCGGCCGGCGAACACGTCGAGGTGTACGTCTCGGGCGGCTACGTCGAGATCCAGCCCGGGCGTGTCACGGTGCTCGCGGACACCGCGGTGCGCGATGCCGACCTGGACGCGGCCCGCGCCGAGGCCGCACGGCAGGCCGCAGCGAGCCTGCTGGGCAGCGAACTCGCCCATGTCGACCATGCGCTGCTGCACGCCGAACTGGCGCGCGCCGCCGCCCAGTGGACGCACGAGGCGCGCAAGCTTTCCGGGCGCTAGCGGCCGCCCGCAGGGGGCGTTGCGGCCTTCCGGCGCAAAGCATCCGATAATCGCCCTCACACGCGCCTGCCGAGCGGCCCTTTGCACCGGGGCACGCCGGGCGCTGCCCGCCCCGGCGGCGGGCGCCACCCCATACCTAGGAAAGAAAGCCAATGGCCCAGTACGTTTATTCGATGAACCGCGTCAGCAAGACCGTGCCCCCGAAGCGGCAGATCTTGAAGGACATCTCGCTCTCGTTCTTCCCCGGCGCCAAGATCGGCGTGCTGGGCCTGAACGGCTCGGGCAAATCCACGCTGCTGAAGATCATGGCCGGCGTCGACAAGGAGATCGAGGGCGAAGCCATCCCCATGCCGGGCCTGAAGATCGGATACCTGCCGCAGGAGCCCCAACTCAACGCCGAGCACACGGTGCGCGAGAGCGTGGAAGAGGCCATGGGCGAAGTCTTCGCCGCCAAGGCCAAGCTCGAAGAGGTGTACGCCGCCTATGCCGAGCCCGATGCGGACTTCGACGCGCTGGCCGCCGAGCAGGCGCGCCTCGAGGCCATCATCGCCACCGCCGGCACCGATTCCGAGCACCAGCTGGAGATCGCCGCCGACGCGCTGCGCCTGCCGCCCTGGGAAGCCAACGTGGGCGTGCTGTCCGGCGGCGAGAAGCGCCGCATCGCGCTGTGCCGCCTGCTGCTGTCCAAGCCCGACATGCTGCTGCTCGACGAACCGACCAACCACCTGGACGCCGAATCCGTCGACTGGCTGGAGCAGTTCCTGCACCGCTTCCCCGGCACCGTGGTGGCCATCACCCACGATCGCTACTTCCTCGACAACGCGGCCGAGTGGATTCTCGAACTCGACCGCGGCCACGGCATTCCGTACAAGGGCAACTACAGCACCTGGCTGGACCAGAAGCAGGCCCGCCTCGAATCCGAGCAGAAGGGCGAGGAAGCCCGCGCCAAGGCCCTGAAGAAGGAACTGGAGTGGGTGCGCCAGAACGCCAAGGGCCGCCAGGCCAAGTCCAAGGCGCGTATCGCCCGCTTCGAGGAACTGAGCGATTTCGAATACCAGAAGCGCAACGAGACGCAGGAAATCTTCATTCCCGTGGCCGACCGCCTGGGCACCCAGGTGATCGAGTTCAAGAACGTCACCAAATCCTTCGGCGACCGCGTGCTGATCGACAACCTGTCGATGAACATCCCGGCCGGCGCCATCGTCGGCATCATCGGCCCGAACGGCGCCGGCAAATCGACGCTGTTCAAGCTGATCGCCGGCCGCGAGCAGCCCGACAGCGGCGAAGTGGTGATCGGCTCCACCGTGAAGATGGCCTACGTGGACCAGAACCGCGATGCGCTCTCCGACGAGAAGACCGTCTGGGAAGACATCTCCGGCGGCCTGGACATCATCAACATCGGCAAGTTCCAGATGGCCAGCCGCGCCTATGCGGGCCGCTTCAACTTCAACGGCGGCGACCAGCAGAAGAAGGTCGGCAGCCTGTCGGGCGGCGAACGCGGCCGGCTGCACCTGGCCAAGACGCTGATCGCGGGCGGCAACGTGCTGCTGCTCGATGAACCCTCGAACGACCTGGACGTGGAAACCCTGCGCGCTCTGGAAGACGCGCTGCTGGAGTACGCGGGCACCGTGCTGGTCATCAGCCATGACCGCTGGTTCCTCGACCGCATCGCCACGCACATCCTGGCCGCCGAAGGCGACAGCCAGTGGGTGTTCTTCGACGGCAACTACCAGGAGTACGAGGCCGACAAGAAGAAGCGCCTGGGCGAAGAGGGCGCCAAGCCCAAGCGCATGCGCTACAAGGCCCTGAAGTAAGGGGCTGCCACTCCACCGGCATCGACCGCCCCCCCCCCCGGCAGCCCGCACCTCCTTCGAGCCGACCGCGCCATGTCTGCCTCCACCCCCAGCGCGACCGACGTGCCCGAGGCCGCAGGGGCGCTGCGCGCCTGCGTGGCGGCGGCCGTCCGCGATGGCGGGCCGCTGATGCAGGTGCTGGTGGACGTGGTGGACGGTGTGCTGGAGGCGCAGGCGCTGCTCGCGCGCGAACCGCGGCGGCGCGATGCGCTGGAGCGTGCCCGGCACGTGTTCGCGCAGCATGCGCCGGCCCTGGTGCGTGACTATCCCGCGGCGCTGCGGGAGCGCTTCGACCGCCCGGGCCCGGAAGTGCGGGTGCCATGGGCGCTGCCCGCGGCGCTGGATTTCGCTGAACTCTCGCTGAGGGACGAGGCCGAGGTGACGGCGCAGGTGGAACTGGCCCGCGCGCAGCACACGGCGCTGCACGCCACCGCGGCCGTGCTGGCCGAACTGGATGCCTTGGTGAGCGCCGCGCAGGGCCTGCCCCGCGTGGAGCCCGACCTCAATCCGCTGCGCCCCGAGACCTACATCCGGGCCCTGCAGCAGGTGGTGGGCGCGACGGGCGTGGCGCCGGACGTGCGAGCGATCTGGATGGAGCCGCTGCGCGACGCGCTAGCCACGCAGCTCGTCCCCGCCTACCGCGAGGCCGTGTCCCGCCTGCGTGCGGACGGCGTGCTGGCGGTGAACCCGGGCATCGTCGACAACCCGGCCCCGGCCAGCGGCCTTGCGCCGGCCGGACCATCGCCAGCTTCGCACCCGGTCACACCCGCACTGGCGCCACCGAAGCAGCGGTGGCCCGCCGCCAGCGAAGTAGTCCACCGCATGATGGACAACATCGCGCAGGACGACCGGCTGCTGCGCCCGGTGCAGCGCTCCCTGATGGAATTGCGCCCGGCACTGCAGCGGCTGGCGTGGCACGACCCCCACTTCTTCACCGACGACCAGCATCCCGCGCGCCGCCTGCTGGATGCGCTCACGCTGCGCGCGCTGGCTTTCGACTCGGAAGACGCCGACAATTTCACGGGATTCGCGCGGTGCATGGACCGCGCGGTGGCCAGCGTGCTGGCCGGCGACACGCGTTCGGCGGACACCTTCGCCGCGGCGCTCGTGGAGCTGGAGGCGGGTTGGGCCGCGCAGGAGCGGCTGCGCCGTGGTCGCGAAGAGGAGGCGCACGCCGTGGCCCTGGAGCTCACGCGGCGCGAGGAGCTGTCGCACCGCGTCTCCACCGGCATCCGCGCCCTCGCCCGCGCGGAGCACCTGCCCGCCGACATCGTGGAGTTCGCCGCCGGCCCCTGGGCCGACGTGGCCGCCCGCGCCCAGGACGACCAGCCCGGCGAGGACGATCCGGGCGGCTACCTCGCCGCCGTGACCGAACTGTTCTGGCTGGCCCGGCCCGAGCTCGCGGCCCGGTCGCCCGAGCGCCTGGAGCCGGCCGCCGTGCACGTCCTGCGCATCCTCAGGGAAGGCCTCGACCGCATCGGCCACGACCCGGGCATGACCGCGGCCGTGCTCGACCGCGTGGCCGAGCTGCACCTCACCGCCGCCGCGCAGGCCGCGGTGCTGCATGAAAGCAGCGAAGAGATTCCGGGCGAGGGCGCGGAATCGGTTACCGCGGAGGCCGCCGCCGGCCCTGCCGCCGATTCCGCTGCTGCCGGCGTGGAGCTGGCGATCGGCGCCTGGATGGAGCTGACCACCAACCACCGCACCGTCCACACGCAGCTCACCTGGGCGAGCCCGCACCACACGCTGTTCCTCTTCACCGCGCCGGACGGCAGCACGCAATCGATGACGCGCCGCGTGCGCGACAAGCTCATGGCCGAGGGCGCGCTCAAGGTGCTGCCCGGCCCGCCCGCGACCCGAGCGAAGGGGAAGGGCCGCAAGGCGGGCAGGCCCCGCGCCTGAAGCCACCGCACTCCGCGCCCGTCCCGCCTCAGGCCGGCGACCCCGTCGCGGCGGGCGGCGTTTACGCGGCGCTGCCGCCGGTGGCCGGTGCGTCCGGATCTGCATCCACCCGGGCCGCCGCCGGCCCGGCCACCTTCTGCCGCACGATCTGGATGTGGTGCTTGAGCGCATACAGCCCGTCCGCGTACGACAGCGGCACGCTCACCTTCTCCACCTGCGCCTCGAGCCGGTCCAGCTGCGCTAGCAGTTCCTGAGGCGGCTGGCCGCCGACCTCGAACTGGTCTTCGATCTCGCGCAGGCGGCCGTACCAGCGGAACACGCGCGAGCGCACGCGGAACTGGTAGAGCGGCGGCACCACGCGCGACAGCGGCAGCATCGCGGCCAGCAGCACGCCCAGCACCAGCCACATGCGCTCGACGAGGTTGGCGATCCAGAACGGCAGGTAGCGCTGCAGCAGCGGCGGCGAGCCGTTGATGGCCCGCTCGCCCTCCGCCGCGATCGGCAGCTCGCTGTGTCGCGTGTTCGGAAAATCCCGCGCGCGGTTGAACCAGCCCGCGCCGCCGTGCAGCGTCTGAGCGCTCTGCGCGAAGAGCTGCAGCAGCGCCGGGTGCGTGCCGCCCTGCGCCAGCAGCGAGGTGGTGGAGGCCACCAGCCGCACGTCCGTCGGCGGCACGTCGCCCGCCAGGTCCGCCACGCCGCGCGGCAGCGTGACCGGCGTGAGGAACGGGAAGCGCCGGGAGTAGGCCTCGTTCTGCGGGAAGTCCATCAGCCGCACGCCGGGTGTCTGCAGCAGCATCTGCACCATCAGCGATTCGGGCGCGGAGGCGAACACCAGCGCATCCAGCCGCCCCGCGAGGAAGTCCACCGTGGCGGGCGTCTGCCCGAGCTGCGTGCGCCGCACCCGGGCCGGCTCCACGTGGTTGGCCTCCAGCAGCCTCTCCACCAGCGTCGGCAGGCCGCTGCCCGGCGTGCCCACGTTCACGCGCAGGCCCTGCAGTTGCGCGAGGCGCGTGAGCCGCCCGCTGGGCGCCACGCGCCGCGCCGCGTCCTCGCGGTAGAAGATCCACACCGGCTCCACGAACAGGCTTCCCAGCGATTCGAGCGTGTCGGCATCCTCCGGCCGCAGCTCGCCCGTACCGCCCTGCACGAAGGCCAGGTCCGCCGCGCCCTCGCGCAGCAGCTGCAGGTTGGCCGACGAGCCTTCGCTTTCCTTCAGCACCACCTCGATGCCCTCGGCCGCCAGCGCCTGCCGGTAGCGCTGGCCGAATTCCGCATACGCGCTCTGCGCCGGCCCGGTGGCCAGCACCACGCGGCGCGGCGGATTGGGCTGCAGCCACCAGTAGGCGAGCACCACCAGCCCCACGGCCACGAACGCCAGCGGGCCGGCCGACAGCAGCAGATCGCGCACGTTCAGCAGCGCCGTGCGCACGCGCCGGGCCGCGGTGCGCGACCGCGCGGCAAGCATCACGTTCATGGCCAGCCCGCTCCCCAGGGCGCCGTGCCGGCGATGTTGGCCGCGCAGGGCAGGTGCAGCCCCTCGGCCGTGGTCAGCGAACGCGCCGCCAGCACCGCACGCAGCGTGGCACGCGCCGTGGCCTCGGCCGCCATGGTGGAAAGCACCATCATCCCGAGCGGCTTGCCCGCCCGCCCCGTGCCCAGCGAGAACAGCGTGTCGCCGTCCGACAGCGTATGCACCGGATTGATCGCCCGCGCCAGCCCGTCGTGCGCGCACACCGCCAGCCGGCGCGCCTGCGCCTTGGTGATCACCGCATCGGTCGCCACCACGCCGATCGTGGTGTTCGTGCCCGCGAGCAGCGTGCGCGGCGCATCGCCCGCCAGCAGCGCGCGGCGCGTATCGCGCAGCCGCAGGCCATCGGCAGTGCGCGCGCCGGCCACCGGGCGGCCCGTTTCCGGGTCCACCACGTCGCCCACCGCATTGCAGGCCACCAGCGCACCCACCGTCACGCCGTCCACGGTGACCGATGCGCTGCCGATGCCACCCTTCATCGCATGCGCCATGCCGAACAGCTTGCCCACCGCCGCCCCGGCGCCCGCGCCCACGCAGCCCTCGGCCAGCGGCAACGGTGCCGCGCTCGAAGAAGCTGCAGCCGCGGCCGCCTCGCACGCCGCATACCCCGCCGCCGCATCGGGCCGGATGCGCGCATCGCCCACGTGCAGATCGAACAGCACCGCCGCCGGCACCAGCGGCACCCGCGCCACCCCCACGTCGAACCCGATCCCGCGCTCCTCCAGCCACCGCACCGCGCCCGCCGCCGCATCCAGCCCGAACGCGCTGCCGCCGGCCAGCATCACGGCATGGATGCGGTCGACCAGGTGCGTGGGCTCCAGCAGATCGGTCTCGCGCGTGCCGGGGGCTGCGCCGCGCACGTCCACGCCGGCGACGGCGCCGTCGCGGGCGATGACGACGGTGCAGCCGGTAGGGCGGAGGGGGGAGGTGAAGTGGCCGACTTCGATGCCGGGGACGAGGGTGATGGAGCCGGGGGAGGTGGGTTGATTCTGTGTATTCAGGGATGGCATTTGGGACAATATGGCGTGTTGCTGCGGTTGAGGGGCCACAGCGCAAGCTTGGGATACCAGACTTTGAAGCGACTCACGGGGATGAGGCATGCATGCGTATTACTAGCCGCTTTGCTTCTGTTCCCGTCGCTGACGGACGATTCGTGAACTCAATTTGACTGGATGCATGCGGTCGTTGGCTCTGCAGTCTGGGAATGCGCTGTCCTAAGTTACTTACGCTCGCTTAAGCTTCCGCGAGAATACATGCCACCAAGAATGAGGGCAGGAAACGACCATGAGCGCAACGACCGAGCATCCTAAAATTTTCATTTCGTACAGTTGGACAAGCGTCGAGCACGAGCAGTTCGTGATGGGCCTTGCTACGTCACTGCGCAATCACGGCGTCGACGCAATCTTGGACAAGTGGGACCTCAAGCCGGGTCAAGACAAGTACGTCTTCATGGAGTCGATGGTTGTCGACTCTGAAGTGCTCAAGGTTCTTGTACTTTGCGATCGCAAGTATCAGGAGAAGGCGAACACCCGAGCTGGTGGAGTCGGGACCGAGTCGCAGATCATTTCCCAAGAGCTCTACGGCAAAGTCAAGCAGACCAAGTTCATTCCCATCGTTTGCGATTACGACGACGATGGTCAGCCGTGCCTTCCGGTCTTCATGAAGGGCCTAATCTACATCGACGTGTCGTCAGAGGAACGGTACGGCGAGGGGCTAGACCAACTTCTCCGGCTCATCTACGAGCAACCCTTTCACCAGAAACCCAAGCTCGGTGGCGCACCTGCGTTCGTCTCCAACGGCGGCACAAGCTATGTCAGGGAGTTAGGGGCTGCGATCCGAGCCATCCAGGACGGCAAGCCCAACCGACAGGGACTGGAGACGCTTTTCGTCAAAGGGGTGTTAACTGAGCTCAACAAGCTGTACGTCACGCCGGACGGCAAGGACTACGACGAGGGTGTCTATCAGGCCATCATCGGCACTAAAGAACTGCGTGACCAGGTCGCTGATTATGTGGAAGCTGTCGCAGCGTTCTCGGGCGATGACCCAAGCGCGATTGGGCCCTTTATCAAGCTGATGGAGGGCATCGGGGCGCACTTTGGACCGCCAGAAAACGCAGGCTCCTACTATCCCGGCTGGATCGACTTCTACGCGTTCTTCGCGTTGGAAGCTTTTCTCATCCAAACTGCCGCGCTCCTCCGCCACGAGCGTTGGAAGACGTTGCGCCGTCTGGTTGATACAACTTACATCCTTCGCGGTGACCACCGAGGTGTTTCCCCAGCGCGCTTCATCGCCTTCGACGCCCATCTTCAGTCACTAGACGAGCACCGTAATCAGCGGTTGAAGCTTAATCGGGTGTACGTGTCAGCTGACCTGCTCAAGGAACGCTGCTCTGCGGAGAAAACGTCGTTCAACGAGCTAATGGAAGCCGATGTGTTCTTGGCGCTGAAGTCTGTGGTCGCCGGCAGCGAGTCTTCTGACGGTTGGATCTCGTACTGGGGGCCGCGCACATCAGTTTATGCATCCCATGGCAACAAGCATCCCGTGTTCCTACGGGCGTCAGACGAAACCACTCGCAATGGCATCCACACAGCTATCGGGGTCCGCTCGGGCGTTGACCTAAAGGCCAAGCTTGATAGTTCCAAGGGAATTTTGCACGACTTGGACCGCGCTGGGGGGCGCTCTTTCAGCCGCTTCAGCTTCCTTGAAGCGATCAACGTCCACGGTCTGACGAAGTAACAGGCGACAAGGTGTTAGCCTTTGGTGGCGTGCAGATCGACACTGCTCGCGAACAAGCCAAGGGCCGATTGCGGAACGTTCCGGGTGTCTGCCTTCCACAACGCCTCATTCATGCGGCATCCGTAGTGAGCGAGATTCCAAATGCGAGCAGTAGGAACACAAAGGGCGAAGGCAGGCGCATAGGTGAGCGGAAGGGTCAAGAGCCTGGAATCTCCGCAGAACGGGCGCGTCATTGATTGTGCTCTCCGACGGCTACTGCGCCAATGCAAGAAAACGACCGGCCGGCCGATTGGCAGGCCTGTCAGGTTTCAGGTTCTTTCAGCGCCCGGCAGGCTCAATGCGGCTCACCGCAAAACCGCCCACATCACGCTCCGCCAGGAACCGCACCCGCGCACCCGGTACCAGCACTGCATCCGCAGGAGTCTCTCGCACCCGGAACACCATCGTCATGGGCGGCATGTCCAGATTGCGCAGTTCGCCGTGCCGCAATGTAATGCGGCGGGTAGCGGCATTCCAGCGCACGACCTCGCCCTCGCTCAACACCGTGCTGGGCGAAGCAGGTGCGGAAGCAGCAGTTGCCGGTGCATCTGCGGAAGCGCCATGATCCGCATGGTGTGCATGACCAGCATGCCCTGCTGCTTCCGATGTTTGCGCATGCATCGGGCCGGAGGCTGCCATCAAGCCAGCTACTGCGATCCAGACTGCAAGCGCTCCGGTCGCCGTCGGCCACCACCGAGCGTTCGAAAAGAACTCGTTCCGTGGTCGTCGAGGCTGCGGTACTTGCGATCCCTGCACGTGGCGCGTGAACGCATTCAGCGACATCGCCGCTCTCATCTTCGTTGTCATTGCCATTCTTCCTCTCACGCCGGCGCCTTGCCCGCCTGCGCCGCATAGCTCGCGAACACGCGCGTGCTGCCATCGCGCGCCACGAGCAGCACGTCGTACGCATCGCGCCGGCCTCCGTAGAAGGCTCCATCCATGCCGGGCGATCCCACAGGCATGCCGGGTACGGCCAACCCCAGTGCGCTCGGCTTCTCGCGCAGCAGGCGCTGCACGTCGGCGGCGGGCACATGGCCTTCGATCAGGTAGTCGCTGACGAGGGCGGTGTGGCAGGAGCCGAGCTTCTGGGGCAGGCCGAGTTTTTCGCGCACCGCCGTGTTGCCGGTGTCGTGTACGGTGGCCTGGAAGCCGTTGGCCTGCATGTGGTCCACCCAGTCCTTGCAGCAGCCGCAGTTCGGGTCTTTCCAGACTTCGATGGCGGTGGCCGGGGCGACGGGTGCGGGGCCGGCGGCGCGGGCGCGCGAGGGCAGGGTGGCGGCGAGGGTTGCCGCTGCGGCGGCAGTGGCGCAGAGCGCGGTGCCCAGCCAGGCGCGGCGGGTCGTGCCGGGCGCGGAGGACGTTGACGCTGATGCTGATGCGAATGCAAGCGCCGAGGCGGCGGTGTCAACGCCCGGTGTGGAGGGGGTGAAGCGGCTGGAGGTGCGGTTCTGGGTCTTCTTCATGGCGGGTTTCCTTTCTTCCGTGCGAAGCATGTGTGTGATGACGATGGAGGTGTGAAGCGATGGCATGGCGGGCGGAAGGTCGCGCAGTCAATGGTCGTGGCCATGGCCGGTATGGCCCTGATGGCCCTGGTGGCCTTGATGCCCACTGCCCGGCTTGCGCACACGCGCCGCGCCATCGTCGGAAGTAGCACCCACAGGCGGCGCATTCGCCGCACGCGGCGCGGGCGGCAGCGCGTCGGCACCGCCCGTCCACTCGTGCGCGCGCGTGCCGGGCGGCTGCACATAGTCGCCCGGGTCCCGGAAATCCCTCGCCGCGAGGCCCTCGCGCACCTTGAGCACGCTGAACATGCCGCCCATCTCCAGCGCACCGAAGGGGCCGGTGCCGGTCATCATGGGCAGGGTGTTGTCGGGCAGAGGCATCTCCATCGCGCCCATGTCGGCCATGCCGCGATCGCCCATCACCATGTAGTCGGGCACGATCTTCTGGATCTTGCCTGCCAGGCCGCGGTGGTCCACGCCGATCATGGTGGGCACGTCGTGGCCCATGGGGCCCATGGTGTGGTGGCTCTTGTGGCAGTGCACGGCCCAGTCGCCGGGTTCGTCGGCGATGAATTCGATCTGCCGCATCTGCCCCACGGCGACGTCGGTGGTCACCTCGGGCCAGCGGGCGGAGGGGGGCACGGTGCCGCCGTCGGTGCCCGTCACCTCGAACTCGTGGCCGTGCACGTGTATGGGGTGGTTGGTCATGGTGAGGTTGCCGACGCGCAGGCGCACGCGGTCGCCGCGGCGCGCCACGAAGGGGTCGATGCCCGGGAACACACGGCTGTTCCACGACCAGATGTTGAAGTCCGTCATCTCGTTGATGCGCGGCGTGCGGCTGCCCGGTTCCACCGCGAAGGCGCCGAGCAGGAAGGCGTAGTCGCGGTCGGCGGTGGCGATGCGCGGGTGCCGGCCGCGCGCGTCCAGGCGCGGGTGCGTGATCCACAGGCCCATGAGGCCCATGGCCATCTGCACCATCTCGTCGGCATGCGGGTGGTACATGAAGGTGCCGGGGCGGCGCGCGGTGAATTCGTACACGAAGGTCTTGCCCGCGGGAATCGCCGGCTGGTTGAGGCCGGAGACGCCGTCCATGCCGTTGGGCAGCCGCTGGCCGTGCCAGTGCACGCTGGTGTGCTCGGGCAGGCGGTTGGTGACGAAGATGCGCACGCGGTCGCCTTCGACCACCTCGATGGTGGGGCCGGGGCTCTGGCCGTTGTAGCCCCAGAGGTTGACGTGGAAGCCGGGCGCGAACTCGCGCACCACGGGTTCGGCGACGAGGTGGAATTCCTTGACGCCGGCGTTCATGCGCCAGGGCAGGCTCCAGCCGTTGAGGGTGACGACCGGATGGAAGGGCAGGCCCGTGGGCGGGAGCGGGGGCACCTGGGTGCCTGCGCCCGCGGGCGCGGCGGCCTCGGGCAAGGCGGCAAGGGCCGCGCGGCCCACCGAAGCGGCGGAGAGGGCGGCCACGGCCGTGGCGGCGCCGCCGAAGAAGTGTCTGCGTTGCATGGCGGAGGGATCAGTGGCCCGCGCCGGCCGGGGCCGCGCTGGACGAAATGGGGGAGGACAGGGCGGAGGACGTGGCCGCTGCGGAGGCAGCAGGCTGCGCGCCGGGCGAGGCCACCGCGAGCGCGAACTGCAGGTCGATGTCGGCGAGCCAGAAGTCCCGCCGGGCGGTGATGGCGTCGGCCACGGCCTGCGTGGTCTGCCGTGCCTGGGCGAGCAGGTCCCAGACGCTGGCGAGCATGCCGTTGTAGCGCAGCAGGGTCTCGTCCTGGATCTGTTGCTGCAGAGGCACGACGTGCTTTTCCTGCTCCTGCGCCAGCTCCCAGGCGGTGCGGTAGCCGTGCCAGTGCATGCGGACTTCGGAGCGGGCGCGCAGGGCCGTCTGTTGCAGCGTGGCGGCGCTCTCGTTCACGAGCCCCTGGGCACGGGCGTTCGCCGCGCCGCCCCAGTCGAACAGCGGCAGGGGCAGTTCCAGCTCCCAGCCGCGTTTGACTTCGGAATGGCCACCCGCACCGCGTTCGGTGGTGGTGTCGCGCCGGTAGCCGAGGCCAATGTCGCCGAAGAGCTGGCCGGCGCTGGCGACGCCCTGCTGGTCTGCGACGCGATCGAGCCCGAGGCGGGCCGCGCGCACGTCCAGGCGCTCGCGCAGGGCGCGTTGCTCCAGGCTGGCAGGGTCCATCGGTTCGGCGGGCAGATCGGGCAGTTGCGAAGGCAGCGTGATCGCATCGGCAGACGTGCCCCAGAGGCCGAGGGCGAGCGCCAGGGCTTCGCGCTCCGCGCCGGCCGCGAGGCGTGCCCGTGCCAGCCGGGCCCGCGCATCGGCCAAGACGGCCTGCTCGCGCGCGGCCTGCAGCCGGCTCCAGTTGCCGGCGCTGGCCATGCGGCGGGCCAGTTCGGCACCGGCCTCGGCGGCATCGTGCATGCGCTCGTGCGCGGCGAGGGTTTCCTGCGCGGCCACGGCGCGCAGCCAGGCGCGGCGGGCATCGCTGGCGACGCGCGCGGCATCGGCCGCGGCGGCGAGCGTGTCCTGCTCGCGCAGGCTGCCGGCCCAGCGGCTGCGCCAGGGCAGGGTGATCAGTTCCACCAGGCTGAAGGTGATGGAGCGCTCGATCTCGCGCTCGTGCGCCGTCGTGAGCCGCCCCAGGCCCAGCACCGGGTTGGGCGGCGTGAGCGCCTGCACGCGCTCGGCGTCCTGCACGCCGAGGCGCGCGAGGCGGGCCTGCAGGCCGGGGTGGCGCAGCAGCGCGATGCGCACCGCGGCATCCTGCGTGAGCGGCGCGGCCAGCCAGCGGGCGACGGCATCGTCGGCGGCACGCTGCGCGGCGGGGTCCGTGGAGGCCAGGACGGCGCCCTCGGCGCCGGCCGTGCGGCCCTGCAGGGTGGCCTGCACGTCGCCGCGCAGGCCGTCGGGCGAGACGCTGGCGCAGCCTGCGAGCAGGAGCGCTGCTGCGGCGGCGGGCAGGGCCGACCGGAACGGTCGGAAACACGAATGGAAACGAGGATGGGCACGGGGCCCGGGGGTCTGCATGGGGAAGCCTCTCCTGGACTCGGAAGCGAAAGCGGGACGCGGCCGCGCTGCCGTGCGCCGGGTTTTTCCCGGACGGCACGGCGGGGGCGGACGCACTTCGGGCGTCGAGGCTCAGGAAATGGGCGGCTTGGTGGCCCGCGCGGGCAGGGCGCTCGCGAAATGGACGGCGGCGGGCACGCGCGGGCCGGCGCCGTGGGATGCCGCGCCTGGAGCAGGCGCGGGCGGGGCCATCACCACCGTGTGGCAGATCTCGCAATCGGCGCAGGCGGCATGCGCGGCGTGGTCGCCGGAGGCGGCGCTGCAGGCCGTGGGGAGTAGGGCGTGGGTGGCGGACTCGCCATGGCATGCGTGCTCAGCGTGCTCAGCGTGCGACGACACCGCACTGCCCGCGTGCGGCACCCCCGCCATCTGCGCGGCCATGGCCGGGCCCACGAGCCCGCGCAGGGCCATGAGCACGATCAGCGCGAAGAAGACGAGGCGGCGGCGCATGGGCCCGATGATACGGCGTGGCCGGCGGGCGCGGTCACACGGCCATGTAGCGGCCGGGGCGATGGTTCATGGCCAGCACCAGGTTGAGCGCGACGGCGCCCACGATGGACCAGAGCACCCGGCCCGGCTCGACGGTGAAGAGCGCCAGCAGCACGATCGCGCAGTCCACGCCCATCTGCACCTTGCCGGCGCGCCAGCCGTGCCGGTCCTGCAGGTAGAGCGCGAGGATGCCGACGCCGCCCAGGCTGCAGCGGTGGCGGAACAGCACCAGGAACCCGGTGCCGACGATCAGCCCGCCCGCCACGGCCGCGTAGAGCGGCTGCAGCGCAGAAAGCTGCAGGAAGCGCGACTGTGCCTCGGTCATCAGCGAGAGCAGCAGCACCGCCATGAAGGTCTTCAGGGTGAACGCACGCCCCATCTTGCGCCACGCCAGCCAGTAGAAGGGCAGGTTCAGCAGGAAGAACCATTTGCCGAAGCCGATGCCCGTCGCGTAGTGCAGCAGGAAGGCGATGCCCGCCGTGCCGCCCGTGAGCAGCCCCGCACTGGTGAAGAACGCCACGCCGACCGAAATCAGCAGCACGCCCGTGAACACGGCCAGCGCGTCTTCGGTGGTGGTGTGCGGGACCATGGCGGGCGCGGCGGCAGGTGCGGGTGCGGCAGGGGACGGGGCGAGGGTCTGGCTCATGGATGGCGAGGGGCGAGGGGGTGCGGCGGCACGCGGCGGCCGAGGGGCCCGCGATTGCAGCACGGCGCCTGGAGCGTCGGTTTGCGGTGCGTCAAGCGGTGGCGGCGGCCCCTCCCGCGGCGCGCGCGTGGGAAGACGCAGGATTCTAGGGTAAACCCTGATCCCGGGACGCGGGGCGGGATCGGCATGGACGGCATGCCGAGGATGTTGCAATAACCGTACCTTGGGCGCAGTACCGCCGCGATGCCGCGCGTCCATTCCCTATCTTGCAGGCAGCCCCCGCTCCCCGCCGGAGCGCAGCCGCCGTGCCGCCTTACCCCGCTACCGGCCCGTTCTCGAACACCAGGCTGATCGCCGG
Organism: Acidovorax sp. PRC11; assembly: GCF_031844105.1. Lineage (NCBI taxonomy): Bacteria > Pseudomonadati > Pseudomonadota > Betaproteobacteria > Burkholderiales > Comamonadaceae > Acidovorax > Acidovorax sp. PRC11. The sequence goes on from NZ_JAUZUQ010000007.1 coordinate 196,167, forward strand.
GGCGTACTTGTCGCCATGGCCGGCGTCGATCGCCTTCTGCAACGTGTCCAGCAGGTTGCGCGCGCCCGTGGGATCGACGCCGACCTGTTCGCCCAGGGCGACGGCGTACGAGATGTCCTTCTTCGCATAGGTGACGGGGAAGGCCTTCTCGGGGAACTGGCCGGGCGCGATCGCCTTCATGCCGTGGTTGCGCAGCGCGAAGCTGTCGGCCGAGCCGGTGGAGAACGCCTGGAACAGCACGTCCGGCTGCACGCCCGCGCGCCGGCCGATGGCGGCGGCCTCGGAGAGCGCCAGCACGGTTTCGTAGAGCACCATGTTGTTGAGGATCTTGACCACCTGGCCGGCGCTGATGCCGCCGGCATGCGTGACGTCGGAGGCGAAGGTGCGGATGAAGGGCGCGATGCGCTCGAACACCTCGGGGCTGGCGCCGACCGGCACGGCCAGGGTGCCGGCCTCGGCGGCGGCGCGCGTGCGCATGACGGGCGCGTCGGCGAAGGCGATGCCCTTGTCCTGCAGCAGGCGGGCCACCTCCAGCGTGACGTCCACCGACGAGGTGCTCAGGTCCACCAGGGTGGTGCCGGGGCGCAGGCGCTCGGCCAGCCCGCCGGGCGCGGCCACGACCTGCTTCATGACCTCGCCCGAGGGCAGCGACAGGAACACGATGTCGGCCTGCGCGGTCAGTTCCTGCAGCAGGGCGGTGCGCACGCCATGTTCCGCGAGGCGCGCGAGCGGCTCCGCGTTCAGGTCGGACGCGATCACGGGCGCGCCGCCCTTCGTGGCGATGTGCCGGCAGATGGGCTCGCCCATGACGCCGACGCCGATGAAACCTACGGTGGGTGATTGCATGTTTTTTTCCTTCTGAATAGGTGTCAGTGTCGGGACTTACGCCCGGACGTTGGCGGGGTTCATGCTCCAGTAGATGCCCTTGCTCTGCTGGTAGAGGCGCACGCCGGTCACGCCCTTCTCGCGGCCGATGCCGCTTTCCTTGAATCCGCCGAACGGCGTGGCGATCGACAGCTGCTTGTAGGTGTTGATCCAGACGAGGCCGGCCTCCAGCGCGCGGGCCACGCGCCAGGCGCGCTGGTAGTTGGCGGTCCAGATGCCCGAGGCGAGTCCGAAGGCCGTGTCGTTGGCCTGGGCGATGAGGTCGTCCTCGTCGTCGAACGGCAGCACGCACAGCACGGGGCCGAAGATTTCCTCGCGCACGGCCGTGGCGTGGTTGCCGAGGCCCGCGATCACCGTGGGCCGGTAGAAGGCGCCCGCGGCGAGGTGGTCACCCTCGGGGCGGCAGCCGCCGGCCAGGATCTCGCCGCCTTCGTCGCGTGCGCCCTGCACCATGGCCTCGATGCGCTCGCGGTGCCGGAAGCCGGACACGGGCCCCATCTGCGCGCCGGGCGCATCGGGCAGATCCACGCGCAGCCCGTTGGCGCGTTCCACCAGCATCGCCAGCACCTGGTCCAGCACCTTGCGGTGCACGAACAGGCGCGAGCCCGCCACGCACGACTGGCCGCTGCCTTCGAAGATGCCGTCCACCACGCCGTCGATGGCGGCATCCAGCTGCGCGTCGTCGAAGATGATGTGCGGGGACTTGCCGCCCAGCTCCAGCGCGACCGGGATCAGGCGCTGCGCGGCCACGGCGGCGATGCTGCGGCCGGTCTGCGTGCCACCCGTGAACGACACCATGCGCACGCCGGGGTGGTGGATGATGGCGTGGCCCGTGACCGCGCCGGTGCCGGGCAGCACGTTGAGGATGCCGGGCGGCAGCCCGGCCTCCTGGGCGATGCGCGCCACCGCCAGGCCCACGCTGGGCGTCACCTCGGAGGGCTTGAGCAGCACCGCGTTGCCGGCCGCGAGCGCGGGGGCGATCTTCTGCGCCTCCATCGTCATCGGCGAATTCCACGGGGTGATGGCCGCCACCACGCCGTAGGGCTCGTAGGCCGTCATCGAGAGGTAGTCGCCGCGCGCGGGCGGCACCTCGGCACCCAGCGTCTCGCAGACGGCGGCGTAGTAGCGGTAGGTGGCCGCGGCGCCGGCGACCTGCGTCCTGCATTCGCTCAGCACCTTGCCGTTCTCGATCATCTGCAGGTGCGCGAGCTCGTCCGCATGCGCGCGGATGCCGTCGGAGATGCGCCCGAGAATCTGCGCGCGCACGTGGGGCAGCATGTCGCGCCAGCCCTTGGCCGAGGCCGCGTCGCGCGCGGCGGCCACGGCCGCGTCCACCTGCGCGGCGCTGGCCGCCGTGACGCGCCGGTTGATGCGGCCGGTGGCCGGGTTGACGGAGTCGATGGCTCCGTCCTCGCTGGTGATCCATTCGCCGCCGATGAGCATCGGCTGGGTGTCTGTCGTCGTGGTGTCCATGGACATGGTGAAGGTCTTCTCTGTCGCGCTGAAGGGGAAAAAAGGGGGATGGCGGAGGCCCGCCGCAGCGGGCGCTGGCGGTCAGCCGATGGTCGCGCCCGACTGCTTCACGATCGCCTGCCACTTGCGGTATTCGGCCTGCATGAAGGTGCCGAACGCGGCCGGATCGCTGGAGACCACCTCGCCGCCGAGGTCGATGAGTTTGGCGCGCAGGTCCGGCTGGTCCACCACCGCGCGGATGTCGGTGGCGATGCGGTTCTGCAGCACGGCCGGCATCGATGCGGGGGCGAGCACGCCGAACCACGTCGCGGCCTCGAAATGGCGCAGGCCCTGCTCGGCGAAGGTGGGGATCTCGGGCACCTTCTCGACGCGCTGGCCGTTGGCGAGCGCGATCGCGCGCAGCTTGCCCGAGGCGATGTGCGGCAGCACCACGGTGAGCGTGGCGAACATGGCGTCCACCGAGCCGCCCAGCAGGTCGGTGATGGCCGGCGCGTCGCCCTTGTAGGGCACGTGCAGCATGCGCGTCTTCATCGCGGCGTTGAACATCTCGCCGGTCAGGTGCTGGGCGGTGCCGTTGCCCGGCGAGGCGAAGGTGGCCTTGTCGGGGTTGGCGCGCACGTAGCGCGCGAATTCGTCCACCGTCTTCGCCTCCAGCGTGGGCCGCACCACGAGCACCAGCGGCACCTTCGCGATCAGGCTGAGCGGCGCGAAGTCCTTCACCGGGTCGTAGCCCAGCTTGGGATAGACCAGGCCGCTGATGGTGTGCGCCGACGTGGTCATGTAGAGCTGGTAGCCGTCGCCGGGCGCGCGCGCCATCTGCGCGGCGGCCAGCGTGGTGCCCGCGCCGGGCTTGTTCTCGACCACCACGGCCTGTCCCCAGCGCGCGCCGAGCCGGTCCACCACCGCGCGGGCCACGATGTCCGTGGCGCCGCCCGCGGCATACGGCACGACCATGCGCACGGTGTCGTTCGGGAACTTGGGCGCCTGCGCGAAGGCCATGCCGGGCGCGAGCGAGGCCATCAGCAGGCCGCCCAGGGCGTGCCGTCGGGTGAGGGAATCGGTGGTCATGGATGTGTCTCCTGGTTTTTCATCGTTGCTGAAGGAAGGGGTAGGGCGGCTGCTCACAGGCGGTAGAACCGCGCGGCGGTGTCGCGGTAGAGCCAGCGCTTGTCGTCCTCGGACAGGTCCGCCGTGATGCGCTTGAACGCGTTCCAGAGCACGGCGTAGCTGCACGTGCCCTTGTCGACGGGGAAGTTGCTCTCGAACATGCACCGCCGCGGGCAGAAGATCTCGATGCATTCGCGGATGTAGGGCGCCCAGGCCTGGGCCAGCTCGGCAGAGGTGGGCGGCGCGTCCCGCAGGTGGAACGGAAAGCCGATCACGCTCATGCCCAGCCCGCCCAGCTTGACGCAGACGTTGGGCAGCTCGGCGATGCGGCGCATGTCGGCCCGCCACTCCGCGAACACCGCATCGCGCCGGCCCGCGTAGGGCCCGACGCCGACCGGCGCCCCCACGTGGTCGATCGCCACGGGCGTCTGCGGGAAGGCGCGGGCGAGGTCGGCGAGTTCTTGTAGTTGGGTGTGGTAGGCCCAGGAATCGAAACTGAGCCCGAACTGCGCCAGGCGGGCGAAGCCGTCGCGGAACGCCGGTGCCATATAGAGGTGCAGCGGCGGCGCCTGCATGACGCCGTATTGGAATTCGGCATGCGCCGCCGCGTGGCAGCGGATGCCGCGAAAGCGCCCGGCACCGGCCTCGATCTGCGCGGTGAGCACTTCTTCCACGGCCGCGCCCAGCGAGAGATCGGCGAAGCCGACGATGCCGGCGCACAGCCGCGTGGCATGCCCCGCCTGCGCGGCCTCGCGCGCGATGCGGGCCACGCGCTCGGTTTCGCCCACGGGCCTCAAGGATTCCGGGCCGCCGTCGCGGTAGGCGAAGCCCACCTGGATGAACACGGTCGATTCGATGCGGTGGCCCGAGCCCAGGTCGGCCAGCAGGTCGTCCGCCAGGTAGCCGCCCCAGCCGTGGTCGGACAGGTGGTGGTGCGGATCGATGATGGCGAGATCAGGCTCGAGTGCCGCCTCGGTGTGCTGCGCGAGCCAGGCGGGCCGCACTTCCGCGCGCGGGATGACCGGCGGGGCGAAAGAAGGGTTCTGCGGATTCATGGGAAGGTCCTTTCCGTGTGCGGGCTTCAGTTCAGATGCCGAGAAAGGCCTTCTGCACGAAGCTGTCGTTCAGCAGCTCCTGCCCCGAGCCCGAACGGATCACGCTTCCCTGCTCGAACACGTAGGCGTCGTGCGCCATCTTCAGGGCCAGCCGCGCGTTCTGCTCGACCAGGACGACGGAGATTCCGGTCTCGGCATTCAGCCGGCGGATCGCCTGCGCGATTTCCGAGACGATCTTGGGCGCGATGCCGAGGGAGGGCTCGTCGAGCATCAGGATGCGCGGGTGCGACATCAGCGCCCGGCCGATGGCCACCATCTGCTGCTCGCCGCCCGAGAGCGAACCGGCCATCTGCTCGCGCCGCTCCTTCACGCGAGGAAAGAGTTCGTAGACCAGCTCCAGCGACCGGGCGCGCTGCGCCGCCGAGCGCACCGTGTGCGCGCCCACCATCAGGTTCTCCCAGACGGACATGCGCGGAAAGAGCCGGCGGCCCTCGGGCGAGAGCGCGAGCCCCAGCCCCACGCGCTGCGCCGCGTGCGTGCCTTCGATCGGCTGGCCGTCCAGCAGCAGCGAGCCGGCCGTGAGGCGCTTGAGGCCCATCAGCGCCTTGAGCGTGGTGCTCTTGCCGGCGCCGTTGGAGCCGATCAGCGCCACGATCTTCCCCGCATCGATGCGGAAGCCCACGCCGTGCAGGGCCTGCACCAGTCCGTAGTGGACGACGATGTCCTTGACTTCAAGCGTGCGCATCTTCATCCACTCCCAGGTAGGCCTCGATCACCGCCGGGCTGTTGCGGATCTCCTCCGCCGTGCCCTGCGCGATCTTCTGTCCCTGCACGAGGACGATGATCTTCTCGCAGGTGCCCATCACCAGTGCCATGTGGTGCTCGACGAACAGCAGCGAAATGCCGTGCGCGTCGCGCAGCGTCCTGAGCAGCCGCCCGAACTCGGCGCATTCCTCGGGATTGAGGCCGGCGGCGGGTTCGTCGAGCAGCAGCAGGCGCGGCCGCGTGGCCAGTCCCACGGCCACGCCGATGCGCTTCTGGTGGCCATACGCCAGCTCGCCCGCGATCTCGTGCCGCAGCGGCGCGAGTCCCGTGGTCTCCAGCACCTGGTCCACCTGCTCGCGCACGCGGCGGCAGGCGCCCCGGTAGGCGGCGGTCTGCGCGATCTGGGCCCAGACGGGCACGCCGAAATGGCAGAGCGCGCCGCGGTAGACGTTCTCCTGCACCGTCGATTTCGGGTAGACCGTGGCCGACTGGAAGGTGCGGGCCAGCCCGTGGCGCACCACCTGGCTCGGCTTGCGGCCGGTGATGTCCTCCCCCGCGAAGACGATGCGGCCCGCGGAAGGCGGCAGCGCGCCGCTGATCATGTTGAAGGCCGTGCTCTTGCCGGCGCCGTTCGGCCCGATCAGCCCGACGATCTCGCCTTCGTTCAGCGTGAAGCTCAGGTCGCGCACGGCGGCCAGGCCGCCGAAGTTCTTGCCCAGGCCCTCGATGGTGAGCAATGCGGTCATCGCGCGCCTTTCTGGCGCCGCAGCCGGGCGCCGATGCCGACCAGACCCATCGGCAGGAACTTGAGCACCAGGATCAGCGTGATCCCGTAGAGGATGTTCTGCGTCTCGATCGCGCTGCGGAACAGCTCCGGCAGCGGCGTCATGATGAGCGCGCCCAGGATCGGCCCGAGCACCGAGCCGCGCCCGCCGATCACCAGCATGATGATGGCCGCGACGGAGACGTGCTGGCTGAACGATTCGGGCGATACGAAGCCCAGGTAGTGCGCGAGCAGCGCCCCCGCGAAGCCCGCGAGCCCGCTGCCCAGCAGGAAGGCGAACATCTGCGTTCCCTGGATGCCGATGCCGCTCGCCTCGGCCAGGTCGGGGTTGTCGCCCACCGCGTCGAGTTCGTGCCCGCGCGGCGTCTTGAAGAGCGCGATCAGCAGCACGATCGACGCGAAGGCGCTGGCCGCCGCGAGGCCGTAGAACGACAGCTTGCTGTCCAGCGCGATGCCGAAGACGCTGGCCGGGGGGATGTTGGCGATGCCGTTGGCGCCGCCGGTGAGGCTGCCGCCTTCCAGCAGCACCAGCCGGAACAGCTCGCCGAAGCAGAAGGTGACGAGCACGAAGTACACGCCCTGCAGCCGCAGGATCACCGCGCCCAGCAGCCAGGCCACCAGCACGGAGACGCCCACGCCCGCCAGCACCGAGACGGGGAACGGGGTGTGCAGGCGCGTGGAGCAGACCACCGCCGTGAACGCACCCATGCCCATGAACGCGGCATGGCAGAACGACAGCTGCCCCGTGCGGCTGATGACCGACAGCCCGTTCACGAAGACGATGTTGATGCAGATGAGCACCGCGAGGTGCACGTAGAACGGATTGCCGGCCAGCAGCAGCGGCACGGCGAAGAGCGCCAGCAGCGTGGGAATCCAGGCCTTCCAGGGGCCTCCCGGCGCGGCCGGGGATGCCTGGGCCGCCGGGCGCGGGGCAGGGGTGGGGTGCATGGTGGAAGCGTCGTGCATGGTTCAGCGACCTGCCTTTCCGAGCAGGCCCGAGGGGCGGAAGATCAGCATCAGGATCACGAAGCCGAAGAGCAGCATGTCGGAGACGCTGCTGGACATGAAGGTGTTGGCCACGCTCTCGAACACGCCCAGCAGCAGGGCCGCGAGCGCCGCGCCCGGGATGCTGCCGAGCCCGCCCAGGATCACCACGATGAACGCCTTGAGCAGCGGCGTGGAGCCGATGCCGGGCGACACCGAGAAGACGGGCGCCATCAGCGCGCCGGCCACCGCCGCCAGCCCCACGCCGATGCCGAAGCCCAGCGGGTACATGAACTGCGAGCGGATGCCCTGGGCGTTGGCGATCTCGATGTCCTGCACCACGGCGCGCAGCGCGCGGCCGCCGCGGCTGTGCATCAGGAAGCCGTAGAGCGCCGCCAGCACCGCCAGCGAGAACACCACCACGTAGAGCCGCGACATCGGCAGCACCACCGGCCCGAGCGAGACCACGCCTTCGGCCACGGCGGGCATCGACTGCGGATCGGGCCCGAAGACCATGAGCGCGCCGTTCTGCAGGATCATCGCCAGGCCGATGGTGGCGATCATCCCGTTGAGCTCGTCGCCCCGGAAGCCCTTCATCACCACCACTTCGATCAGCCAGCCGGCCACCAGCGTGACGGCGAAGGTGGCGAGCACGGCGGCCAGGAAGGGCAGCTGCAGTTTCGTGACGCAGACGTAGGCCACGAAGGCGCCCAGCATGTAGAACTCGCCATGCGCGAAGTTCACCACGCGCATGACGCCGAAGACCAGCGTGAAACCGATGGCCATCAGCAGGTAGAGCAACCCGATGATGAGACCGTTGGTCAGCGCCTGGCCGAGCAGGAAAGTGAAATCCACGGCGGTGTTCCCGGAGAGTGGGCGCCGGTCACTTGCAGGCGGTGAGCGAGCAGGTCGCCTCGACCACTTCCTGGCCGTCCTGCACGCGGGCGATGTAGAAGGGCGCGTCGATCTGGTGCGCGACGCCGTACACGCCCGCGCCCGTCCAGTTCAGCGTGCCCAGAATGCCCGGGTAGTCCTTGATGTTCTCGAACGCGGTGCGCACCTTGTCGGTGTCGGCCGCGGTGCCGGCCGAGGCCATGGCCTGGAACAGCATGCGCGTGCCGTCGTAGAACGCCGGGCTGAAGCCGTTCATGCGCTTCTTGTACTTGGCGAAGTAGCGCTCGGAGTAGGCCTTGACGGCTGCGTTCGCCGGGTTGACGGGCGTGTTCACCAGCATGCCGTTGGTCGCGCCGGCGCCCGCCACGTTCACGATCTCGGGCGTCGCGGGGCCGCCGCTGCGGATGATCGCGCCCTTGAAGCCCAGCTCGCGCGCCTGCTTGACGATCAGGCCGGCGGTGCCTGGCGCGTTGCCGTCCAGCTCGATCGCATCGACGCCCTTGGCCATCAGGCGGGTGAGCAGCGGCATCATGTCCACGCGCTCGCGCTCGAAGAATTCCTTGGCGTTGAGCTGGGCGCCGGCCTTGGCGTAGGCCTTCTCCAGATCCTGCGCGATCTGCTGGCCGGTCTCGTCGTTCGGGAACAGGCCGCCGACCTTCTTCACGCCCTTGGCCTTCACGATCCAGTCGATCTGGGGCTGGGACGTTTCCATCGTCGTCAGGTTGGGCCGGAAGTTGAAGGGCTTGTCCTTGGCGAGCGCCTTGTCGGTGAAGCCGAGCGTGAGCATCACCACCTTGTTCTTGTTCACGATGGGCGACACCGCCAGCGCGGCGGCGGAGCCGACCGGGCCGATGATGTATTGCACCTTGTCCTCGAAGATCAGGCGGTTGGCCGCCGTCACCGCCTCGCCGGCCTGGTACTTGTCGTCGTAGGCCACCACTTTCACCGGATGCTTCCTGCCGCCGACCTCCAGGCCGCCCTTGGCGTTCACGTCGTCGGCCGCGAGCTCGGCCGCGTAGAGCATCGCCTGCCCCCAGGCCGCGCCCGCGCCCGACAGCGTGACGATGGCGCCGATCTTGATCTCTTCCTGGGCCAATGCGGGACCGGCGAGGCAGAGGGTGGCGAGGGCGGCGGCGGTGGCGGTGGCGAAGGTCTTCTGCATGGTTGTCTCCTGGAATGTGTGTTGTGTGACCGACGGGAAAAGGGAAATCAGGAACCGGAGGGCCGGGCGGCGTGCTCGCGCTGCGCGATGGCCTCCAGCACCGGGGCGATGTATTTCTTGAACTGCACGGGGTTCTCGCTCATCGGGAAGTGCCCCAGTTCCTCCATCACCACGGCCTGCGCGCCCGGAATGCCCTGCGCGGTGCGCAGCGTGTCCTCCGGGCTGCACGAGAAGTCGTACTCCCCGGTGAGCAGGTAGAGCGGTGTCGTGTCCGTGTCGATGCCGCCGAGCCTGCCGCGCAGGTCCGAATCGACGCGGTAGAAGTACAGGTCGCCGCGGAAGATGCCGGGGCCGCTCTGCTGGTATTGCCACAGGGTTTCGTGGCGGTACTGCGCGGGGCTCTGCGGTGCGACCAGCCCGGAGACCAGGGCCGCGCAGACTTCGCCGCCGTGCACGTCGGGGCGGTTCAGCCAGCTCGTGTCGTACCAGGGCTGCTGGTGGTCGGCGCCTTCGAGGCCGATGAGCGCGCGGAACTCCTGGCCGTGGGCGTGCGCCAGCTGCAGCACGATGCGCCCGCCGATCGAGCAGCCCATGACCACGGGCCGGTCCAGCCCCAGCGCCGCGATGAAGGCGCGGATGGTGGCCACGTAGCGTTCGGTGGTCAGCTCGTAGTCGCGGTCCTGGAAGCCGACGGGCGGGTAGGACTTGCCGTGCCACGGCATGTCGAAGGCGATCACGCGGAAGCGCGAGGTGACGTCCTCGTCGCACAGCAGGTGGCGGAACTGGCGGCCGTCCGATCCGGCGGTGTGCAGGCACAGCAGGGGGATGCCCTGGCCGCATTCCTCGAAGTACACGCGGCAGGTTTCGCCCAGGATGTCGAAGTGGACGTACCGGCCGACGATGGGTTCCAGGGTGGCTTTCATCGCGTTTCCTCTTTCGGGGTTCAGTGGGCGCACGCCCGGCGGGGCAGGGCCAGGACGTCCTTCAGATATTGGAGGTGGGCGAACAGCACGTGCGAGTCGCCTTCGATCGCCATGGCGCCGCGCTTGGTCAGCGCGAACAGGTCGTGCCAGCCGGGCCGGGGAATGGGCTCCCACAGGGCCGCCCACGCCTCCTCGGTGCCGCGGATGACCAGGTCGGCCGGAGCGAACAAAGGCATCTGCGCTTGCAGGCTTTCGACCCTGCCGCCGCGGATGCGCAGCAGGTAGGGCACGTCGCCCACCACCACCTTCAGGTCGGTGGTCAGATGGCGGCCGCGGTGCACCAGCCGGTCGTCGGCGTTCACGCGCTGCGCGGTGGATTCGAAGCGTTGCTGCAGGGATTCGGTCATGGCGCGGTCCTTTCGTTGCGGGGTCAGTCCGCACCCACGCCGATGGGGCTCGGCAGGCGCTTCTCGGTGTTGTGGCGCAGCAGCGCGGCGGTGCGGAAGATGCCGTGCGCGAACTTGCCGTAGGGCAGGGTGGCGAACAGCGCGATCACCGCGCCCAGGTGCAGGCACAGCAGCAGCGCGAGCGCGGGAGTGGCGCGGCCGAGCCAGAGCGCCATGCCGCTCGCGGCCACCAGGAACAGCAGGGCGATGAACCCCAGGTCCATGGGCTGCTGCCTTGCGTCGCCGTGCTGCGGGTGCCGGGCGCGGCGCAGCGTCCAGAGGCCCGCGGTGCCGACCATCAGGCCCACGCCGCCCAGCGCGCCCAGCAGCTTGGGCAGGCTGGGCAGCTCGTAGGGCGCCACCCAGCCGAAGGCGTAGTGGTAGACGGTGCCCAGCGACGTAGCCGCGAAGCACAGCAAAAATCCGTAGAAGGTGAGGTGGTGGAAGCGCCGGCGCTTCAGGGTATAGGCGTCGTCCTCCTCGTGGCAGCCTTCGCCGTGGCCGCCGCCCAGGTATTTGAGGCGCAGCACGTCGGAGGCGGCCTCGGCGGCGGCGGGCGCGCCCACGTCCACGCCGCTGGTGGCGGGCTTCACGTCCTTCCAGAAGCGGCGCACGCCCATCGCCAGCGCGAACACCGCGAACAGGAACACCGGCGCGAAAATGCCCACCAGCAGGTTGTGCGGGAACAGGTGGTAGAAGTTGTTGCCCAGCCCGCTGCCCCAGAGCCGCGCCACGCCGCCCTGCAGCGCCACGGCCAGCGCCAGGAAGAGGAACAGCCCCGCCGCCAGCGCCAGCGACAGCGTGAGGCCGTTGCGCTGGTAGAGCCGGCCCAGCGCGGGCGGCCAGGCATAGTCCACGTAGGTCTGGCCGCGCACTTCGGCCATGGCCTTCGGGATGTTCACGGCGAATTCATGCGGCGGCGCGTACTGGCAGGCGTGCAGGCAGGCCCCGCAGTTGTGGCACAGGTTGGCCAGGTAGTGCACGTCGGCCTTGCCGAACTCCAGCCGCCGCGTCATCGCGGGGAACACCGCGCAGAAGCCCTCGCAGTAGCGGCAGGCATTGCAGATCTGCAGCGCGCGCGCCACCTCGGCCTCGGAGGCGGTCTCGGTCGGCGCGGGGCGGATCGGGATCACCCGGCGCGCGGTGGGCATCCGGTCCTGGGCCTCGGAGGCCATGGGTTGGGGGTTCTGCATCTCAGGTCTCTTGGTCGTTCACGGCGCCGTGCACCGCGGGCTGGCCGGCCGCGGCGAGCGCGGCATTGCGCCCCGCGGTGCGGCCGAAGGCGGTGCCGATGGACATGCCCACGCCGGCCGTGTAGCCCTTGCCCAGCACGTTGCCGGCCATCATTTCGCCGGCCACGAACAGGTTGGCGCTGGGCTGTCCGCCAAAGCGCACGGCGGCCGTGTCGTCGGTCTTCAGGCCCAGGTAGGTGAAGGTCACGCCGGGCCGCAGCGCATAGCCGTAGAACGGCGGCGTGTCGATCGGGCGGGCCCAGTGCGTCTTGGCGGGCGCGATGCCGTCGGTGCGGCAGTCGTCCAGCGCCGTGTGGTCGAACCGGCCCGGCCGGCAGGCGGCGTTGTAGGCGTCCAGCGTCTGCATGAACTGCCCGGCGTCGAGTCCGAGCTTCTCCGCCAGCTCCGGCAGCGAATCGGCCTGCTCGCCCGGAAACACTGGCGGCATGAAGCGGCCGATCGCCTTGGCGTCGATGACCGAATAGGCGATCTGGCCCGGCTGCTGGGCCACGAGGCGTCCCCAGATGGCGTAGCGCTTGGGCCAGAAATCCTCGCCCTCGTCGTAGAAGCGCCGGGCCTCGCGGTTCACCACCACGCCGAGCGACACGCAATCGATGCGCGTGCAGATGCCGCCGTCGTAGAGCGGCGCACGCGCGTCGATCGCCACCATGTGCGCCTGCGTCGGGTCGCCGATGCCGTCGGCCCGCTGCGCCTCGAGCATGTGCCGCAGCAGCACGCCCTGGTTGAAGGCCGTGCCGCGGATCAGGAAGTTGTCCGCGGGCCACTCGCCGCGCTCATTCCGGCCCCAGGCCTCGCGCAGCCATTCGCGGTTGGATTCGAAACCGCCCGCGGCCAGCACGCAGCTGCGCGCCGTGATGCGCTGCCCGCCCACCCAGGCCGCCTGGAAGGCGCCGTTCTCGATCTCCAGGCGGTCCACGGGCGTTTCGTAGCGCACCTGCACGCCCAGCGTTTCGGCACTGCGGAAGTACGCATTCACCAGCGCCTTGCCGCCGCCCATGAAGAAGGCATTGGTGCGCGCCACGTGCAGCGCGCCCGACAGCGGCGGCTGGAAGTGCACGCCGTGGCGGCGCATCCAGCCGCGGCAGGTGGACGAGGCGCGGATCACCATGCGGGCCAGGTGTTCGTCGGTGAGGCCGCCCGTCACCTTCAGCAGGTCCTGCCAGAACTCCTCTTCCGGGTAGGCCTCGACCAGCACGTCCTGCGGTGCATCGTGCATGCAGCGCAGGTTGCGGGTGTGGGCGGAATTGCCGCCGCGCCAGTCGCGCGGCGCGGATTCCAGCAGCAGCACGCGGGCACCGGCTTCGCGCGCCATCAGCGCGGCGCAGAGGGCTGCATTGCCGCCACCGATCACCAGCACATCGGTGTCGAAGTTGTCTCGTTTCATCATGGGCAGCGACGGGCGTGGCCCACCGCAGTTCAGCGTTTTGGTTGGTTGCGCTGGACTATAGGAATCGCTGCCGCCCCCGTGCAGGGGCCTTTCGTCATGGGGGTATCACGATCCGTGATGGGTCGGCCGGTCCGTCAGCGTGGCGCCGATCCACTGGCCCGACCGCACCAGCCGCCGGGCGCAATCGAGCAGCGCCACGCGCGCGGCGAGGCCTGCGGGCGAGAGTTCGTCGTCGGAGAGGCTGCAGAGCGCCGCATCGCGCCTTACCTTCTCGTCGGCGATTTCCGACCACTGGAACCGCTGCGCCGCATCCTGCTTGTAGAGCGCCACGGCGGACCAGGGCTGCACCGTGGCCCCGAAACCCGCGTCCACGGACTCCATCAGCAGCGGCAGCGAATCGATCTCCATCGCCATGCGCGGCTGGACGCCGGCGGTGGCGAACGCCGCCGTCACCGTGCTGCGCAGGCCGTGGCTGCCCGAGGGCAGGATCAGCGGCACGCCGCCCAGCTGGGCCAGCCGCACCGGCGCGGCGTGGGTGATGCCGGGCGCCACGGGCCGGGTGCGCGACTGGATCAGGAACAGGCGTTCTTCCAGCAGCGGCGTGATGCTCCAGCGCCGGGCGCTGTGCGTGTCGAACAGGATGGCCAGGTCCAGCTGCCGTGCGTTGAGCAGGCCCGTCAGGTGCCCGGACAGCGCCGAGACGATGTGCATCCGCACGTCGGGATAGCGCTCCTGCATGGCGCGCATCAGGGGCAGGCCGAGCACCGAGGCGATGGAGGGCGGCAGGCCCATGCTCACGGCCCCCGACAGGCGCGCCTGCTGCGCCGCGAGCACGGCCTGCTCGGCATGGCGCAGCGTGAGCTGGGCTTCGTGAAAGAAGGCCTGGCCGGCCTCGGTGGGGATGACGCCGCGCGGCGTGCGCTGCAGCAGCCGCGTCGAGAGCTCGGATTCCAGCCGGCCGATCTGCTGGCTCAGCGCGGACTGCACCATGTCCAGGTCCAGCGCGGCGCGGCTCATCGAGCCCAGCTCGACGATGCGCACGAAGGTGCGGAGTTGTCTCAGTTCCATCTTGTCCTGTTCAGAGCCGCTCTCAGCGGCTGCCCACCCCGCGCAGCATGCGCAGCCCGTTCGCCACCACCAGCAGGCTCGCGCCCATGTCCGCGAACACGGCCATCCACATGGTGGCATGCCCTGCGAGGGCCAGCCCGAAGAACACCACCTTGATGCCCAGCGCCAGCGCGATGTTCTGCCACAGCACCGCGTGCGTGCGGCGCGAGAGGCGCACGGTTTCGGCCACGCGGCGCAGATCATCGTTCATGATGACCACGTCGGCGGTCTCCATGGCCACGTCGGTGCCGGCCGCGCCCATGGCGAAGCCGATGTCGGCGCGCGCGAGGGCAGGCGCGTCGTTGATGCCGTCACCCGCCATCGCGGTCATGCCGTGCTGCTGCTGCAGCGCGGCGATGGCCGAGAGCTTCTGTTCGGGCAGCAGGCCCGCCTGCACGTCGGCGATGCCGGCCTCCTGCGCGGCGGCCCGGGCCGCGGCCGCGTGGTCGCCCGTCAGCATCACCGGCACGATGCCCAGGGCGCGCAGTTCGGCCACGGCCTCGGCGGCCTGGGGCCGCAGCGTGTCGGCCACCGCGAACAGCGCCCGCACGCCGTGGGCATCGCCCAGCAGCGTCACGCTGCGGCCCTGCGACTCGTGCGCGGCGGCGGCGGCGGCGGCCTCCACCGCGTCCGTCCACAGGCCGCGCTCCTGCGCCAGGCGCCGGTTGCCGAGGAACCACGTCGCGCCATGGATGCGGCCTTCCACGCCGCGGCCGGGCAGGGCGGTGAAGTCCTGCACGTCCGGCAGATCCGCCGGCAGGGCCGCCGCGCCGGCCGTGCCGCCGGCATTCCCCGCCGTTCCCGCCGGGGCGATGCCGGCCGCGATGGCCTTGGATACCGGGTGGTCCGAGCGCCCCGCCAGGGCCGCGGCCACGTCGTCCGCGCCGTCGTCGCCGAAGCGCTCGCTGCCCACCAGCACCGGCCGGCCGGCCGTCACCGTGCCCGTCTTGTCGAAGGCGACGGCGCGCACGCCGCGGGCCCGCTCCAGCCACTGGCCGCCCTTGATCAGGATGCCGCGGCGCGCGCCGGCCGCCAGACCGCTCACCACGGTCACCGGCGTGGCGATGACCAGCGCGCACGGGCAGGCGATCACCAGCAGCACCAGCGCGCGGTAGAGGGCATCCAGCCAGGCCCAGCCCAGCGCCAGGGGCGCCCCCACGGCCACGAGGGCCGCGAGCGCGAAGACGGCGGGCGTGTAGACGGCGGCGAAGCGGTCCACGAAGCGTTGCATGGGAGCGCGCGACCCCTGTGCTTCCTCGACCGCGTGGATGATGCGGTCCAGCGTGGTGTTGCCGGCCGCGGCGGTCACGCGGAACTGCAGTTCGGCCTGCGCGTTGAGCGTGCCGGCATAGAGGGCGTCGCCGGGCGCCTTGTCCACCGCCAGGCTCTCGCCCGTCACGCTGGATTCGTCCACCGCGCCGCGGCCTTCCAGCACCACGCCGTCCAGCGGCACCCGCGCGCCGGGGCGCAGCCTCAGTACGGCGCCCAGCGGCACCTCGGCCGCGGGCACCGTGCGCCAGCGGCCGTCCGCGTCGCGCAGCTCGGCCTGCTCGGGGCTGAGCGCCAGCAGGGCGCCGATGGAATCCCGCGCGCGGCCCACCGCCCGCTCCTCGATGCGCTCGGCCAGGGCGTAGAGCGCCATCACCATGGCCGCCTCCGGCCACTGCCCGATCAGGAAGGCGCCCGTCACGGCCACGGCCATGAGCGCGGAGATGTCCAGCCGGCCGCGCGCCAGCGCACCGAGGCCGGCGCGGTACACGCCCAGCCCGGCCAGCAGGATCGCGGCGGCGGCCACGGCCATGCCCGCGGCCCGCCAGGGCAGGGTGTCGGGCGCGAGCAGGTGCAGCAGTTCGGCGGCGGTGGCGGCCGCGAGCGAGACGCCGAGCCGGCCCCAGCCGGGCAAGGTGCCGTGGTCATGGTCGTGTCCGCCGGCATGGCCTTCGCCGTGGTCGTGGCCATGGGCATGGTCGTGCGTGCCGCTGGCCCGGTTCATCGGCCCGAGCCCATGGCCGTGGTCGTGGCCCGGGTGATCGCCGGGCTGGCCGTGCGCGTGGCCGTCGTCGCCGCTGCCGCCGGGCGCCGCCGCTCCGGCGGGCATCGCCGCGGAGGCCCTGGCGGGCGCCGCCGCCCGGGGCGCCGGCCCGCATCCGCTGCTGCAGCCGCAGGAGAGATCGATGCGCGGCTTCGCTCCGGGGGGGGATGCCGCCGGGGATCGGTCGGTGGATACCGTGCTTGCCATGTGCTGTGTCCTTGCGTTGGGGAGAATTCCGACAGGGGTCCGCAACCGGACCGTGCCATCATTGGAAACCTTCAAGCCGCTTCAAGGTCAAGCCGTGTCTGCCGCAAGCCCCCACCACCGTATCGGCGATGCCGCGCGCCTCTCCGGCGTGCCCGCCGCCACCATCCGCTATTACGAGAAGGAGGGCCTGCTGCCCGTGCAGGTCCGCGCCGACAACCGCTACCGCCTCTACAGCGACGACGAGATCCACCGCCTGCGCTTCATCCGCCTGTGCCGCGCCATGGACATGTCGCTGGACGAAGTGCGCACGCTGCTCTCGCTGGGCCGCGGCCCGGACACCGCCGCCGACCACGCCGCCTGCGCCACGGTGGACGAGCACCTCTCGCACGTGCGCACGCGCCTGCACGAGCTGCAGGCGCTCGAATCGCAACTGCTGTCGCTGCGCGGCCGCTGCGACGGCACCGACGGCAGCCGCTGCCACGTGATCGAGGCCCTGCACGACCGGGCGGACGCCGACCCGCTGCCGCTGCCCGATCCGCCAGCGCGGCGGCACGTATGACGCCCGAAGGGTCCACCCTGCGCGCCCGCTCGGCGCCGCTGCCCGGCCTGCCCACGCGGCTCTGGCGCGCTGCGCGCGGCTGGGCGCTGGCGTGGTGGCGCATCGTCCACCTGGGGGCCGTGGTGGCGGTGCTCATGCTGTCGCCGTCCAGCTACGGCCGCTCCACGCGCTTGCGCCTGGCCCGGCACCTGTATCTGGACACGGCCCCGCTGCTGCTCGGGTTCACCGCGCTGGTGGCGCTGATCTGCCTGGTGGTCACGCACATCGTCGTCGTCACGGCGCGCAGCTACGGGCTGTCGCACTACGCGCTGCAGATGGTGGTGCGCGTGCTGGTGCTCGAACTGATACCGCTCACGGCCGCGCTGTTCGTGGCGCTGCGCGCCACCATTCCGGCCGGCACCCAGCTCGCGCTGATGCGCCAGTCGGGCCACTGGGAGGCGCTGCGCGCGCGCGGCGCCGACCCGGTGCGCGTGGAGCTGCTGCCGCGCGTGGTCGCGGGCGTCTATGCCAGCATCACGCTCGCGGCGCTCTCGTGCGCGGTGGCCCTCGCCATGGCCTACCTGGGCGTGTACGGCCCGAACACGGCCGGGCTGCCCGGCTACACGCGCATGTTCGGCCAGGTGTTCACGCCGTCCGTCACGCTGCTGTTCGTGCTCAAGACACTGCTGTTCAGCCTGGCCGTGGCGCTCATTCCCATGGCCGCCGGCCTGCATGCCACGGGCGACCCGCGCGCCCGCTCCGAACTCGGCGGCTTCGCGCGCATGTTCGCCGTGCTGCTGCTGATCGAGGTCGCCTCGCTCATGGGCAACTACTACTGATCTCCCATTTTTCCGAACCGCCTGCGATGAACGACACCTCTCCCGCACCCCGGCCGTCGCCGCCACCACCGCCACCATCCGTGGCCGATCCGTCCGATGCGCTGCTGCGGCCCGTCGCGCACCTGGAGCGCAAGGCCGCCGCGCTGCTGCTGTTCACGCTGGCGCTGATCGTCGGCTCCGGCCTCTACCTGCTCTATGCGCGCGGCGTGTTCGAGCCGACCCAGCAACTGGTGCTCACCGCCGACGATTCCGAAGGCGTTGTCGCCGGCATGGACATGACGTTCTCGGGTTTTCCCATCGGCCGGGTGCGCCGCACCGAACTGGCGGAAGGCGGCGACGTGCGCATCCTGATCGACGTGCCGCGCAAGGACGCGCACTGGCTGCGCGAATCCAGCGTGTTCACCCTGGTGCGCGGCATCGTCGGCGGCACCACCATCAAGGCCTACAGCGGCATCCTCACCGACCCGCCGCTGCCCGACGGCGCCGTGCGGCCCGTGCTGCGCGGCGACGCCACGGCCGAGATCCCGCAACTGATGTCGGCCGCGCGCGAGCTGCTGTCGAACCTGCAGGCCCTCACCGCGCAGGACGCCGCGCTCGGCGGCACCCTGGACAACGTGCGCACGCTCACCGAGCGGCTCAACGCGCCGGGCGGCGCCCTGGGCGTGCTGCTGGGCAGCGAGTCGGAGGCCCGCAAGCTCGCCACCACGCTGGACCGCACCAACCGGCTGCTCGCGCGCATCGACGGCATGGCAGCGAAGGCGGACCGTCAGGTGTTCGGCGCGGCCGGGGAGTCGGGGCTCGTCACCGACGTGCGCGCCACCGTGGTGCAGCTCAACGGCCTGCTGGCGGACACGCGGCAGAGCCTCGCCAAGGTCGACGCCGTGCTGGCCGAGGCCCAGGCCATCGGCACCAACGCCCGCGAGGCCACCACCGATCTCGGCGCGTTGCGCGCCGACGTGGAGAGCAATCTGCGCAAGGTCGAGAGCCTGGTCAACGAAATCCAGCGCAAATGGCCGTTCGCGCGCGACACCCGGATCCAGCTGCCATGACGATGCCGACGCCTGCTCCTCCCTCCGCTGCGAACCCGGGCCGGCGACCCCGGCGCGGCCGTACCGCCGCCATCACCCTTGCCATGGCGATCGCCGCCGGGCTGCTGGGCGGTTGTGCCGGGCGTGCTCCGCCGCCGGAATGGGCGCAGAACGCCCATGGCGCCGCCGCGCGGGCCTCCGAGGCCTACCTGTCCGGCGAGGACCGCATCGCGGCCCAGGAGTGGCGGCGCGCACGCGACGAAGTGGCCCGCACCGCGCGCCCCGATCTGCTGGCGCGCGTGGTGCTGCTGGAATGTGCCGTGCGCGTCGCGAGCCTGGCGCAGGTGGGATGCCCGGATTTCGAGCCGCTGCGCAGCGGCGCGGACGCGGCCGAACGAGCCTATGCGCAGTACCTGGAGGGCCGCGCCGTGGAGGCAGGGGCCGGCGGTGCGGACCTGCTGCCCCCCGCGCAGCGGGCGGTACAGGCGGGCGGCAGCGCTGCGTTGGCGGGCGTGGACGATCCGCTCGCCCGCCTCGTCGCGGCCGCGGTGCTGTACGCCCGGGGCGATGCTTCGCCGGAGGTGGCGCGGCGGGCCATCGAAGCGGCCTCGGAGCGCGGCTGGCGCCGTCCCCTCATGGCGTGGCTGCTGCGGTCTGTGGAGCAGGCGGAGCAGCGGGGGGATGCGGCGCAGATGGAGGTTCTGCGGCAGCGCCTGAAGGTGCTGCGGGGGAGCGGAAGCTGAAAGAGGGGCGGCGGGTCCGGGCGGTCAGGGCGTGGACAGCGCCTCGACCGGCAGGATCTGGTCGAGATCCTGCGGAATGCGCACCATCGAATCGGCGGCCTGGACGGCTTCGTCGGGGACCAGGTTCATCGCCGTGGCGCCCACCGCGAGCAGTACCGTGGCGGTGAAAGCGATGAACGCGCGGGCGCCGGTATAACGGTTGCGTTGCATGGCGGACTCCTTGGGGACTGTGGTTCGGGTGAATGGGCACGCAATCGCGTGGTCTTGTCGCTATTACATGCCGCTTGCCGATCCCCGTATGTCGGACGCCCGCCCACCGACGTGTGCTGCAACGGGAGTTACCCTTGGTTTCGCCGTGAAGGGGTTGTGTAGGACGTGGGACTCAACCGTGGAGCGAAGCCAGCCTCCGCGCCAATTCGGAGGCCGTCAGCGCGGTGCCGGCGGGCCAGCAATCCGCGGCCTGTCCATGCGCATGGCAGGCCGCGCTGGCCGCTTCGAAGGCCGCGTCTTCGCCATCGGGTCGCGCTGCCCAGACGGCCCCCAGGAAGCCTGCCAGCACATCGCCGGTGCCACCCGTGGCGAGGCGCCCGTTACCCGTCGGATTGATGCGCGCCGCCCGGTCCGGTGCGGCGATCACGCTGCCGGACCCTTTCAGCACCACGACGCAGCGGTAGCGTTCCGCCAGCGAGCGCGCCGCGCGGGCACGGTCCGACTGGACGGTGGCCGTGTCGGTGCCCAGCAGCCGGGCGGCTTCCAGCGGATGCGGCGTGATCACCGTCGGCCACACGCCGTGGTGGCGTTCGCGGTCCTGCAACAGCGCGGCCAGCGCGGCGTCGCCCGCCACCGCATTGAGGCCGTCCGCGTCCAGCACCAGCCGCGGCGCCTCGGCGAGCACGCGCGGCAGCACGGCCCGCACCGCCTCGCCGCCGCCGCACCCGCACACCACCGTGGCGTGCTCCAGCGCCAGCACGTCGAAGCGGCGCAGCATGCATTCCGGCTGCTGCGGGTCGATCGTCAGCGCATCCATGCCGCCGTCCAGCAGCGCCACCACGACCCGCCCGGCACCGCCGTGCAGCGCCGCGGAGGCCGCGAGCAGGGCGGCACCCGTCATGCCCATGCCGCGGGCGCCGATGCCTTCGCCGCCCACCACCGCCACGTCGCCGAAGCTGCCCTTGTGCGAAGCATGGGGCCGCCGCTCCGGCCGTCCGGCGCCCCCGAGCCACAGGGACGGGGCTTCGGCCGCCGTGTCCACGTCCAGGCCGTCCAGCCAGACGGTGCCTGCCGCGTCCCGTCCCTGGCCGGTGAACCATCCGGGCTTGAGCGTCAGCAGCCCGAGCGTGTGGCGCGCGGAAGCGGGCGGCCGGTCGGGCGCCAGCCCGGGCAGGTAGCTGCCGGTATCCGCCAGCAGCCCGGAAGGACCGTCCACGCACAGCACGGGCGCGCGGGTGGTCTGCAGCGCCTGCAGCAGGGCGTGGAGGGCCGGTGCCGGTGCAGGGCCGCCGGAGCGCGGGGCCGTGCCGATGCCCAGCAGGGCGTCGATGCAGAGGTCGTCGGGTCCGAGATCGTCCGGAACGCCGGGCGCGAAAGGCACGCCGGCGGACCGGGCGCGCTCCCGGGCCTGCCGCGCATCGGCCGGTGCGGCATCCGGCCGGCCCAGCCACGTCGCCTGCACGGCCACGCCGCGCCGGTGCAGCTGCAGCGCGGCCTCCAGGCCGTCGCCGCCGTTGTTGCCGGGACCGCAGGCCACCCAGACGCGCCGCGCATGCGGTGCCACGGCCAGCGCCAGGCGGGCCACCGCCAGGCCGGCCCGTTCCATCAGCGTGCCGGGCGGGCAGGCTTCCAGGGCCGCGCGCTCGATGCGGCGGGTCGCGGCGGTGTCGAACAGGGGATGGAGGCGGTCGGGATCGATGCGGTGCATGGGCGGCGGGCGGCAGGCGGTGCCTTGGAACGGGGAGGGAGGTGCCCATTGTGGCCCGCCCCACCGCCGGCCCACAGGGGCGTGCATCCTCCATCGAACCACCTGCGATCCGCGGCCCCGACGCCCAGCCCTGACGCCGCTCCGGCGCTCAGAACCGCTCAGAACCGCTGCGGCGCGAACGGTTGCAGGTCCGCTTCCGGCACCCTCTGCGCGACCAGATCGGCCACCGCCCGTGCGCTGCCGCAGGCGAGTGCCCAGCCGCAGGCACCGTGGCCCGCATTCACCCACAGGCCCGCTCCCCCCACGGCGCCGATCGCCGGCAGTCCGTCCGGCAGCATCGGCCGCGCGCCGCGCCAGGTCCGCACCTGCGGCGACGACCACTGGACGCCACCCGGGAACCAGCCCGAGGCCGCGTTGTAGAGCACCTGCAGCGTCGGCGTGTGCAGTGCGCCGTCCGCCGCGCCCAGCTCCGCGCCGCCGGCCACGCGCACCCGCTGCCCCTGGCGCGTGAGGGTGATCCGGTGCACCGGGTCGATCACCGTGCCCTGGGGGGCGTGCGTGTCCTCCCGCAGCGGCGCGCTGATCGTGTAGCCGTGCACTCCGGCCAGGGGCAGGGGAGTGCCGGCCGGGCGCAGCAGCTCGCCCGCCGCGAGCCCGGCGCACACCACCACGGCATCGAAGCGGCGAGGCTCCCGCTCTCCGGCCAGCAGCACGGCCGCCGGACCGCCGCGCAGCGATGCCACCCGGGCGTTGAAGAGGAACTGCGCACCACGCTCCTGCGCGGCATAGCGCAGCATCTGCGCGAACAGCCGGCAGTTGCCGGATTCGCCGTCCGGCACGTGGATCGCGCCGGCCAGTTCGTTGTCCGAGGCGAGTCCGGGCTCGATCAGGCGGGCGGTGTCCGCGTCCACGTCGCGCAGGTCGGCCCCGGTCTCGCGCAGGATGCGCACGGCCGGCTCGATCCGCTCCAGGTCGGACGGCGAGCGCAGCAGCACCAGCACGCCGCGGCTGCTCTCGGGATCGAGCTGCAGCGCCTCGGCCACCTGGTGCATGCGGGCCTGGCTGTAGCTGCCGAACCGCGCGAGCGCCGTGACGGCGTCATCGCCCGCCGTGCGCGCCGCGCGCCGGCGCTGCCAGAGCCACCGCAGGTCGGACGCGCCGGCGCCGGAGGCGAGGCGCACGGCGGCCCGGCGGCCGAAGAGCCGCTGGCCCGCGGGGCCGCCGATGCCGGGCGTCGCCCAGGGGATCAGCGGCGCCGGCGCGAGCAGGCCGGCGTTGGCGAAGCTCGCCTCCTCGGCCGCGGCGGCGCGCTGTTCGAAGACGGTGACGGCATGGCCGTCGCAGGCGAGTTCATAAGCGGTGGCGGTGCCGGCGATTCCGGCGCCGACGATGGCGATGTGCATGGTGGGAAGGCCGCCGCCGTTCGGCCGGGCAGCCCGCTGGGGTGTTTCTTTGGATTCTGCCCGGGCGCGGACGCTTTGCGGGAAGCGTCCGCGCCGTGCCCTGGGAAGGGCCGGTGGCCCGGTATGCTAGAATCTCGGGGTTTTGCTGAGAGGGGTGCTCCGGGTTGCCTGGCGTGCCTTTTGCGGCAAAGCAGCGATGGCGGCTTGAATGGGCTGCCCTTGCACCGCAAACCAAACGCGAACCGGCCTTATCAAGGTGCCGCCCTCTTGTCAGAACGGGCGGTTGGCGGGCCGGATTTTAGACCCAACCTTTGGAGTATTCACATGTCCGTCACCATGCGCGAAATGCTGGAAGCCGGTGTCCACTTTGGCCACCAGACCCGCTTCTGGAACCCCAAGATGGCCCCGTTCATCTTCGGCCATCGCAACAAGATCCACATCATCAACCTGGAAAAGTCGCTGCCGATGTTCCAGGAGGCGCAGAAGTTCGCCAAGCAGCTCACGGCCAACCGCGGCACGATCCTGATGGTCGGCACGAAGCGCCAGGCCCGCGAACTGCTGTCCGCCGAAGCGCAGCGCGCCGGCGTGCCCTTCGTCGACCAGCGCTGGCTGGGCGGCATGCTCACCAACTTCAAGACCGTCAAGACCTCCATCAAGCGCCTGAAGGACATGAAGGCCCAGCAGGAAGCCGGCCTCGAGTCCATGAGCAAGAAGGAACAGCTGACGTTCACCCGCGAGATCGAGAAGCTCGAGAAGGACATCGGCGGCATCCAGGACATGAACGCCCTGCCGGACGCCATCTTCATCATCGACGTCGGCTTCCACAAGATCGCCGTCGCCGAAGCCAAGAAGCTGGGCATCCCGCTGATCGGCGTGGTCGATTCCAACCACTCGCCTGAAGGCATCGACTACGTGATCCCCGGCAACGACGACTCGGCCAAGGCCGTTGCGCTGTACGCCCGCGGCATCGCCGACGCGATCATCGCCGGCCGTGCCGACGCCGTGAACGACGTGGTCAAGGCCGCCGCGCCCGAAGGCTCGGACGAATTCGTGGAAGTGGAAGAATCCGCTGCCTGAAGGCCCGGCCGCGCGACCTGTCGCGAATGAAAGAGGGGCTCCTGTTAGCCCCCTTTTTTTTAGCCTTGAATCTTGTAACGAACTGAACTGAGACTGGAGAATGACGATGGCTGCTATTACCGCTAGCATGGTTGCCGAACTGCGCGCCAAGACCGACGCCCCCATGATGGAATGCAAGAAGGCCCTGACGGAAGCCGACGGCGACCTGGCCAAGGCCGAGGAGCTGCTGCGCGTCAAGCTGGGCACCAAGGCCGGCAAGGCCGCCGCCCGCATCACGGCCGAAGGCGTGGTCGCCAGCTTCATCGAAGGCACCGACGGCGCGCTGATCGAAGTGAACAGCGAAACCGACTTCGTGAGCAAGAACGACAGCTTCATCGCCCTGGCCAAGGCCGCGGCCGAGCTGGTCGCCAAGCACAACCCCGCCGACGTCGAAGCCCTGGGCGCGCTGCCCTACAGCCAGGAAAGCTTCGGCCCCACGCTGGAAGAAGTCCGCAAGGGCCTGATCGGCAAGATCGGCGAGAACATGTCGTTCCGCCGCTTCAAGCGCTTCACCGGCTCCAAGCTGGCTTCCTACCTGCACGGCACGCGCATCGGCGTGGTGGTCGAGTTCGAAGGTGACGAAGTCGCCGCCAAAGACGTGGCCATGCACATCGCCGCCATGAAGCCCGTCGCCCTGACCAGCGCCGACGTGCCCGCCGAGCTGATCGAGAAGGAACGCACGGTTGCCGCCGCCAAGGCCGCCGAGTCCGGCAAGCCCGCCGACATCGCCGCCAAGATGGTGGAAGGCTCCGTGCAGAAGTACCTGAAGGAAGTCTCGCTGTTCGACCAGGTCTTCGTGAAGGCCGCCGACGGCAAGCAGACCGTGGGCCAGATGCTCAAGGCCGCCAACACGACGATCAAGGGCTTCACCCTGTACGTCGTCGGCGAAGGCATCGAGAAGAAGGTGGACGACTTCGCCGCCGAAGTGGCCGCGCAAGTGGCCGCCGCCAAGGCTGCTGCCTGATCCTTTCTCCCGCACATTCCCCGAATCCATCACCTGAAGAGAACGCCCATGACCCTCGCCGCTCCAGCCCACAAGCGCATTCTGCTGAAGTTGTCTGGAGAGGCCCTCATGGGTGACGACGCGTTCGGCATCAACCGCGCGACGATCGTGCGCATGGTGGAAGAGATCGCCGAGGTTACGCGCATGGGCGTGCAGGTGGCGGTGGTGATCGGGGGCGGGAACATCTTCCGCGGCGTGGCCGGCGGCTCCGTCGGCATGGACCGCGCCACGGCCGACTACATGGGCATGCTGGCCACCGTGATGAACGCGCTGGCCCTGGCCGACGCCATGGACAAGCAGGGCCTCATCGCCCGCGTCATGTCCGCCATCGGCATCGAGCAGGTGGTGGAGCCGTACGTGCGGCCCAAGGCGCTGCAGTACCTGGAGGAGGGCAAGGTGGTGGTGTTCGCCGCCGGCACCGGCAACCCCTTCTTCACGACGGATACCGCCGCGGCGCTGCGCGGCGCCGAGATCGGCGCCGAGGTGGTGCTCAAGGCGACCAAGGTGGACGGCGTGTACACCGCCGATCCCAAGAAGGACCCGACGGCGACGCGCTACACCAAGCTCACCTTCGACGAAGCCATGTCCCGCAACCTGGGCATCCTGGACGCCACGGCGTTCGCGCTCTGCCGCGACCAGAAGCTGCCCATCCGCGTCTTCTCGATCGTGAAGCACGGCGCCCTGAAGCGCGTGGTCATGGGCGAGGACGAAGGTACGCTGGTGTACGCTTGACGCCCGCTGGCACAGGAGAACACATGACGATTGCCGACATCAAGAAAAACGCCGAATCCAAGATGGACCAGTCCATCGTGGCGTTCAAGAACAACCTCTCCAAGATCCGTACCGGCCGCGCCAACCCCGCGCTGCTCGATTCCGTGCAGGTCGAGTACTACGGCTCGATGGTGCCGCTCTCGCAGGTCGCCAACGTGTCGCTGATCGACGCGCGCACCATCAGCGTGCAGCCCTGGGAAAAGGGCATGGGCGCCAAGATCGAGAAGGCCATCCGCGAAAGCGACCTGGGCCTGAACCCCGCCTCCATGGGCGACCTCATCCGCGTGCCGATGCCGCCGATGAGCGAAGAGCGCCGCAAGGAGATGACCAAGCTCGCGCGCAACGAAGGCGAGAGCGCGAAGGTGGCCGTGCGCAACCTGCGCCGCGACGCCAACGAATCGGTCAAGAAGCTCGTGAAGGACAAGGCCGCCTCCGAGGACGACCAGAAGCGCGCCGAAGCCGACATCCAGAAGGTGACCGACAAGCACATCGCCGAAGTCGATGCGCTCGTGGCCGCCAAGGAACAGGAGATCATGGCGGTCTGATCGCGCCCCGTCGCGCACGGGTCCCGATCGATCCCTTCCATGTCTTCCGGTTCATCTTCCATTCCCCACCACATCGCCATCGTCATGGATGGCAATGGCCGGTGGGCCACGCGCCGCTTCCTGCCGCGGCTGGCCGGGCACAAGCAGGGCGTGGAGGCGCTCAAGCGCTGTGCCCGCGACTGCGTGCAGCGCGGCGTCTCCGTGCTGACGGTGTTCGCCTTCTCCTCCGAGAACTGGAACCGCCCCGCCGAGGAAGTCTCCGGCCTGATGGACCTGCTGGCCCGCGCGCTCTCGCGCGAGGTGCCGCAGCTGCAGAAGGACGGCGTGCGCCTGCACTTCGTGGGCGAGAAAACCTCGCTCTCGGAGAAGGTGCGCGCGGGCCTCGCGCAGGCCGAGGCCGTCACCGCGCACAACACGCGGCTGGTGCTCAACGTCTGCTTCAACTACGGCGGCCGCTGGGACATCGCGCAGGCGGCCTCCGCGCTCGCCGCGCGCGGCGAGCCCATCACCGAGGCCAGCCTGCACACCGCCATGGGCCTGGCCCACGTGCCCGACCCGGACCTCGTGATCCGCACCGGCGGAGAGATGCGCATCAGCAACTTCCTGCTGTGGCAGTGCGCGTATTCCGAGCTGTACTTCAGCGACCGCCTCTGGCCCGACTTCGACGGCGGAGCGCTCGACCAGGCCATCGCCGCCTACGGGGCGCGCGAGCGCCGCTTCGGCAAGACCTCCGAACAGTTGCTGGCAACCCCGACCACGTCGGCGTGCGCCTGAAGGATTTCCCATGCTGAAGACGCGCATCCTCACGGCCATCGTGCTCCTGGCCATCCTGCTGCCGGCGCTCTTCGCCTCCTCGGTCGTGCCCTTCGCCGCCGTAGTGCTGGTACTGATGGCCGCGGCGGGCTGGGAGTGGGGCCGCCTGCAGGGCTGCGGCCAGGCGGCGTCCGTGGGCGTGGGCGCGGCCTGCGTGGCGCTCTGCGCCGCCAGCTGGGCCGGCGGCTGGACGCAGCGCCCGCTGCCGTGGCTCTGGGCCGTCGCCGGCGCCGCCTGGGTGCTCTGCGGCGCCGGGCTGCTGCGCCAGGGCGTGCAGGGCTGGCCGCACATCCCCCGGGCCGTGCGCCTCGTGGGCGGCGTGCTGGCGCTGTGGCTGGCCTGGCTGGCCGCCGTGCAGGCGCGCACCATCGGCATCAACTTCCTGCTGTCCGTCCTGGTCCTGGTCTGGGTCGCGGACGTATTCGCCTATTTCGCCGGCCGGGCCTTCGGCCTGCGGTTCACGCGCTCCAAGCTCGCGCCCTCCATCAGTCCCGGCAAGAGCTGGGAAGGCGTGTGGGGCGGCATGGCCGGGGTCGTCGTGCTGGCCGTCGCCTGGACGATGGCGGACGCCGCCTGGCAGGCGGCGGTCCCCAGCTTCTACACCCGTCTGGCCGCCCAGGGCTGGTGGCTGCTGGCCATCGGCGCGGTGTTCATGGCGGCCATGAGCGTCGTCGGCGACCTCGCCGAATCCCTCGTCAAGCGCAGCGCCGGCGCCAAGGACAGCAGCCGGCTGCTGCCCGGCCACGGCGGCGTGCTCGACCGCGTGGACGCGCTCCTGCCCACGCTGCCGCTGGCCATGATGCTCACCCATTTCGCCGCGCCCTGAGCACGGCACTCCCGCCCGCTCGCTGCCCCGTGACCGCATCCCCCATGAAACAACGCCTGACCGTCCTGGGTTCCACCGGCTCCATCGGAACCAGCACCCTGGACGTGGTCGCCCGGCATCCGGACCGCTACGAGATCTTCGCCCTGAGCGCCGCCACGCAGGTGGACGCGATCGCGGCGCAGTGCGCGCGCTTCCGCCCCCGGTTCGCCACCATGGCCAGTCCCGCCCATGCGCGCGCGCTGCGCGATGCGCTGGCCGCGCAAGGCTCGGCCACCGAAGTGCTGGACACGCCGGATGCGCTGGAGGCGATCGCCTCGCACCCCGACGTGGACGCGGTGATGGCCGCCATCGTCGGCGCCGCCGGCCTTGCCCCGTGCCTGGCCGCCGCGCGCGCGGGCAAGCGCCTGCTGCTGGCCAACAAGGAAGCGCTCGTGGTGGGCGGCGAGGTGTTCATGTCCGCGGTGCGCGACGGCGGTGCCACGCTGCTGCCGATCGACAGCGAGCATTCCGCCATCTTCCAGTGCCTGCCGGAAGACGCCGCCTCCTGGCCGCGGCGCGTGGACCACATCCTGCTCACCGCGTCCGGCGGACCGTTCCGCACGCGCGAGCCCGCCTCGCTGCGCGAAGTCACGCCCGAGCAGGCCTGCGCCCACCCCAACTTCTCGATGGGCCGCAAGATTTCTGTCGATTCCGCGACCATGATGAACAAGGCGCTGGAGGTCATCGAGGCCCGCTGGCTGTTCAACCTGTCGCCCGAGCAGATCCGCGTGGTGATCCATCCGCAGCAGATCATCCACTCGATGGTGCAGTTCAAGGATGCGTCGGTGCTCGCGCAATTGGGCACGCCCGACATGCGCGTGCCGATCGCCTGCGGCCTCGCCTGGCCCGAGCGCATCGAGAGCGGCACGCCCGCGCTCGATTTCAGCCGGCTGGCCGCGCTCACCTTCGAGGAGGCCGACGCCGTGCGCTTTCCGGGCCTGCACCTGTCGTGGCACGCGCTGCGCGCCGCGCCCGGCACCACGGCGGTGCTCAACGCCGCCAACGAGGTCGCCGTGGCTTCGTTCCTGGAGCGCCGCATCCGTTTCGATCAGATTCATCGTCTGAATCTTGAAACTCTGGAGGCGGTATCGCCCTCCAACCCGGATTCGCTGGGCGCCCTGCTGGAGCTGGACGCCCGCGCGCGCTCGGCCGCGCGGCACGGGGCAGAGCGCCTCGCGGCCTGACCGCCGGGCCCCTCCTTCATCGCACGGGAGTGCACCATGCTTCTCACCATCGCCGCTTTCGTCGTCGCCCTGGGCCTGCTCATCGCGGTCCATGAATACGGGCACTACCGCGTCGCCGTGGCGTGCGGCGTCAAGGTCCTGCGCTTTTCCGTGGGCTTCGGCAAGCCGCTGCTGCGCTGGCAGCCGCGTGGCTCGTCCACCGAATTCGTGATCGGCGCGTTCCCGCTCGGGGGCTACGTGCGCATGCTCGACGAGCGCGAGGCGCCGGTGGACGCGGCGGAACGCCACCTCGCCTTCAACAACAAGCCCCTGCGCGCGCGTGCGGCCATCGTCGCCGCCGGCCCGATCGCCAACCTGCTGCTCGCCGTGGTGCTCTACGCGGCCGTGAACTGGATCGGCGTGCAGGAGCCGCGCGCGGTCCTCGCGAGCCCCGCCGCCGGCTCCGCGGCCTACGACGCCGGGCTGCGCGGCGGCGAACTCGTGGTGGGTGCCGCCATCGGCGGCGAGGAATCCGAGCCGGTGCGCTCCTTCGAGGATCTGCGCTGGGCGCTCACGCGCGGCGCCCTCGACGGACAGGACGTGCGCCTGCAGGTCGAGAGCGGGCCGGGCGCCCCGCGCCGCGAGCTGGTGGTGGAACTGCACGATTTCGATGCGCGCGAGGCCGATGCGCAGATGTTCCGCAAGATCGGCGTGCTCGGCCCCTGGACCCGCCCGGTGATCGGCGAGGTGGTGGCCGGCGGCGCGGCGCAGCGCTCGGGCCTGCGCGAAGGCGACACGGTGCTCCAGGTGGGCGCCACGCCGGTGGTGGATGGCCAGCAGCTGCGCGAACTGATCCGCGGCTCGGTGCAGGATGGCAAGGCCGCCACGCAGGCCTGGCGCATCGACCGGGCAGGGCGCGCGGTGGACCTGCAGGTGACGCCCGACGTGGTGCGCCAGGACGGCGCGCCGCCCGCGGGCCGCATCGGCGCCTACGTGGGCGCGCAGCCCGAGATGGTCACCGTGCGCCACGGCCCGCTGGAGGGCCTCTGGAACGGCGTGACCCGCACCTGGGAGGTCTCGGCGCTCACGCTGCGCATGATGGGCCGCATGGTGGTGGGCGAAGCCTCGCTCAAGAACCTGAGCGGTCCGCTCACCATCGCGGACTACGCCGGCCGTTCGGCGAGCCTCGGATTCACCCAGTACCTCGTGTTCCTGGCCCTCATCAGCGTGAGCCTGGGGGTGCTGAATCTGCTGCCTCTGCCGGTCCTCGATGGAGGGCACCTGATGTATTATCTTTGGGAAGGCGTGACCGGCAGGGGCGTGTCCGACGCCTGGATGGAGCGTTTGCAGCGGGGCGGCGTGGCACTGCTCCTCGTGATGATGTCCATCGCCCTCTTCAACGACGTCACCCGGCTCTTTGGCTAAACCTTTCGCCGCATGAATCCCGCCATGTCGGCACCAGTTCACTCATGAAAAAACACATCAATCGCCTGGGCGTGCGCACGGCATGCGCCGTTGCCGCCATGGTCTTCGTCGCGCAGGCGGCATGGGCCCTCGAGCCCTTCAGGGTCCAGGACATCCGGGTGGAAGGCCTGCAGCGCGTGGAGCCGGGCACGATCTTCGCATCGATGCCGCTGCGCGTGGGCGACGAGTACAACGACGAGAAGGGCGCGGCCGCCATCCGCTCGCTGTTCGCGCTGGGTCTGTTCAAGGACGTGCGCCTGGAGGCCAGTGGCAACGTGCTGGTGGTGGTGGTCGAGGAGCGCCCCACGATCGCCGACGTCGATTTCGCCGGCGCCAAGGAGTTCGACAAGGACGCCCTCAAGAAGGCCATGCGGGACGTGGGCCTCACCGAAGGCCGCCCCTACGACAAGGCCCTGACGGACCGCGCCGAGCAGGAGCTCAAGCGCCAGTACATCAACAAGAGCCTGTACGGCGCCGAGGTCGTGACCACGGTCACGCCGATCGAGCGCAACCGCGTAAACCTGACCTTCACGGTGACCGAGGGCGAGCCCGCCAAGATCAAGGAAATCCACATCAACGGCGCGCAGGCCTTCAGCGAATCCACGCTCAAGGGCCTGTTCGACCAGGACACCGGCGGCTGGCTCAGCTGGTACACCAAGTCCGACCGCTATTCGCGCACCAAGCTGAACGCCGACCTGGAGACGCTGCGCTCCTACTACCTCGCGCGCGGCTACCTCGAGTTCCGCATCGACTCCACGCAGGTCGCGATCTCGCCGGACAAGCAGGACATCACCATCACGGTGAACGTCACGGAAGGCCAGCGCTACGTGGTCTCCGGCGTGAAGCTCGAAGGCAACTACCTGGAGCGCGACAACGAGTTCAAGTCGCTCATCACGATCCAGCCCGGTGAGCCCTACAACGCCGACAAGGTCACGGAGACGACGAAGGCCTTCACCGACCACTTCGGCAACTTCGGCTATGCCTTCGCCCGCGTCGAGGCCGTGCCCGAGATCGACCGCGAGAACAACCGCGTGGCGATCGTGCTGCGCGCCGAGCCCTCGCGCCGCGCCTACGTGCGCCGCATCGCCGTGAGCGGCAACAACCGCACGCGCGACGAGGTGGTCCGCCGCGAATTCCGCCAGTACGAGGCCTCCTGGTACGACGGCGACAAGATCAAGCTGTCGCGCGACCGCGTGGACCGCCTGGGCTACTTCACCGAAGTGAACGTCGAGACCCAGGAGGTGCCGGGCTCGCCCGACCAGGTCGACCTCGTGGTGAACGTGGCCGAGAAGCCCACCGGCTCGCTGCAGCTGGGCGCGGGCTTCTCCAGCGCCGAGAAGGTGTCGCTCTCGTTCAGCATCAAGCAGGAGAACGTCTTCGGCTCGGGCAACTACCTGGGCGTGGACGTGAACACCAGCAAGTACCGCCGCACCCTGGTGGTGAGCACCACGGACCCGTACTTCACGCAGGACGGCATCTCCCGCACGCTGGACTTCTACTACCGCACCGACAAGCCCTACGAGGAGCAGGGCGGCAACTACCAGCTGATCACCGCGGGCACGAGCGTGCGCTTCGGCATCCCGTTCAGCGAGACCGACACCGTGTTCTTCGGCGGCGGCATCGAGAACACCCGCATCAAGCTGGGCACGAACATCCCCGCGGCCTACCTGTCGTACGCCAACACCTACGGCAGCAGCAGCATGGCGCTCCCGCTCACGCTGGGCTGGTCGCGCGACGACCGCGACAGCGCCCTGGCGCCGAACTCGGGCCGCTACCAGCGCCTGAATTCCGACTGGTCGGTGGCGGGCGATGCGCGCTACGTGCGTGCCAACTACCAGTTCCAGCAGTACGTGCCGCTGAACAAGAAGTTCACCGTGGCCTTCAACTCGGAACTCGGCTGGGGCAAGGGCCTGAACGGCCGCCCGTTCCCGGTGTTCAAGAATTTCTACTCCGGTGGCCTGGGCTCGGTGCGCGGCTTCGACCAGGGCACCCTGGGCCCGCGCGACGTCACGGGCGCATCGCTGGGCGGCCCGAAGAAGGTCACGCTCAACGCGGAGCTGATCGCGCCGTTCCCAGGCGCGGGCAACGACCGCACGCTGCGGATATTCACGTTCGTGGATGCCGGCAACGTGTTCGGCGAAGACGAGAAGGTCTCCTTCAGCGACATGCGTGTCTCTGCGGGCCTGGGCCTGAGCTGGATCTCTCCGCTCGGTCCGCTTCGCCTCGCTTTCGCGCAACCGGTGCGCAAGTTCGCCGGCGATAGAATCCAGAAACTGCAATTCCAGATCGGAACGTCCTTCTAATGAAATCCCTTTCCCGCCATATTCCCCTGGTCCTTCTGCTCGGCACGCTCGGCGCCGCCGTGCCTGCGCAGGCACAGGAGTTCAAGGCCGGCTTCGTCAACACCGACCGCATCTTCCGCGAAGCCAGCACGGCCAAGGCCGCGCAGGCCAAGCTGGAGCAGGAGTTCTCCAAGCGCGAGAAGGATCTTGTCGACCAGGGCAACGCACTGAAGGCTGCCAGCGACAAGTTCGAGCGCGAGGCCCCCACCATGGCTGAAAGCCAGCGTACCGCCCGCCAGCGCCAGCTGGCGGACCAGGACCGCGACTTCCAGCGCAAGCGCCGCGAATTCCAGGACGACCTGGCCGCGCGCAAGAACGAGGAACTGGGCCAGGTGCTCGAACGTGCCAACAAGGCCGTCAAGCAGGTGGCCGAGGCCGAGAAGTACGACGTCGTCCTGCAGGAAGCCGTCTACATCAACCCGAAGCACGACATCACCGACAAGGTGATCAAGGCGCTGAACGCGGGCGCGGGCGGCGGTGCGAAGTGATCGCAGCCGCTGCCGGGCCGCACGTGCGGGGCACCCCGCGTGAGCGTGCGACTCAGGCAGATTGTTGAGGCGCTGGGCGGAACGATCGAAGGAGGCGACGGCGACGTCGAGATCCTTCGCATCGCGCCGCTCGACTCAGCGGAACCGGGCGACCTGGCTTTCCTGAGCAATCCGCGCTACCGCCAACAACTGGCCGCCTCCCGGGCGGCCTGTGTCATTGTGGCGCCCGCGATGCGCGAGGAAGCTCTGGCGCGCGGTGCGTGCATCGTGGCGGAGGATCCCTACGCCTATTTCGCGCGCGCGACGCAGCTCTGGAAGCGCCTGCACGGCCGCGCGCCGGCGGCGGGCATCCATCCGTCCGCGGTGGTCGATCCGGAGGCCGTCGTCGATCCCTCGGCGCGCATCGGCCCGCTCTGCGTGGTCGAGCGCGGCGCGCACATCGGCGCCGGCACGGTGCTGACCTCGCGCATCACGGTGGGCGAGGACTGCCGCATCGGCGAGCGCTGCCTGCTGCACCCCGGCGTGGTGATCGGCGCGGACGGCTTCGGCTTCGCGCCCGACGGCGGCGCCTGGACCAAGATCGAACAGCTCGGCGCGGTGCGCATCGGCGACGACGTGGAGATCGGTGCCAACACCTGCATCGACCGTGGCGCGCTGGACGACACCGTCATCGAGGACGGCGTGAAGCTCGACAACCTCGTGCAGATCGGCCACAACGTCCGCATCGGCCGGCACACGGCGGTGGCCGGATGCACGGGCGTGTCCGGCAGCACGCGCATCGGCGCGCACTGCATGATCGGCGGCGCGGCGATGATCCTGGGGCATCTGGAGATCGCCGACGGCGTGCAGGTGTCGCCCGGCACGGCCATCACGCGCTCGGTCCTGCGGCCCGGCCTCTACTCCGGCATGTTCCCCTTCGACGAGAATGCGAAGTGGGAAAAGAACGCGGCCACGCTCCGGCAGCTCCATGCACTGCGCACGCGCATCATGGCCCTCGAAGAACAGATACGAAAAAACGGTCCGACCGCTCACATCCAATGATGGACATCCACCAAATCCTCAAGCTCCTGCCGCACCGCTATCCCTTCCTGCTGGTGGACCGGGTCGTCGAACTCGAACGGGGGCAGCGCATCCGGGCGATCAAGAACGTCACGATCAACGAGCCGTTCTTCACGGGCCACTTCCCGAGCCGCCCGGTGATGCCCGGCGTGCTGATCCTCGAAGCGCTGGCCCAGGCCGCCGGCCTGCTGTCCTTCGACATGATGGGCGAGGCGCCCGGCGACGACAAGGTGTTCTATTTCGTCGGCATCGACGGCGCGCGCTTCAAGCGCCCCGTGGAGCCGGGCGACCAGCTGATCCTCGACGTGAAGCTCGACCGCATCAAGGGCGGCATCTACAAGTTCGGCGGCGTGGCCCGCGTGGGCGACAGCATCGCCTGCGAGGCCGAGATCATGTGCACCATGCGCACGGTGGCCTGAGGGCCGCCCGGCGTGCAGCAGCAGAACCCAACCAGGCGGGACGGCAGGCGATGACGGCGAGCATCCAGACGGCGGAGCAGGGCGCGGGGCCGGGGGGCATCCATCCCACGGCCATCGTGTCGCCCGGGGCGCAGATCGACGCATCGGTGTCGGTCGGCCCGTACGCGGTCATCGGGCCGGGCGTGCGCATCGGCGCGGGCACCACCGTGGGCGCGCACTGCGTGATCGAGGGCCTCACCACCATCGGCCGCGACAACCGCATCTTCCAGTTCGCCTCGCTGGGCGCCGCCCCGCAGGACAAGAAGTACGCGGGCGAGCCGACGCGGCTGGAGATCGGCGACCGCAACACCATCCGCGAGTTCTGCACGTTCAACACCGGCACGGTGCAGGACCGCGGCGTGACCACCGTCGGCGACGACAACTGGATCATGGCCTATGTGCACATCGCGCACGACTGCGTGGTGGGAAACCAGACGATCCTCGCCAACAATGCCACGCTGGCCGGCCACGTGCGCGTGGGCGACCAGGCGATCATCGGCGGCCTGACGGGCATCCACCAGTTCACCCAGGTCGGCGCCCACGCGATGGCGGGCTTCGCGAGCCACATCTCGCAGGACGTGCCGCCCTTCATGATGGTGGACGGCAACCCGCTGGCCGTGCGCGGGCTCAACCTCGAAGGCCTGCGCCGCCGCGGATTCTCCGCGGACCGGCTGGCCGCGCTGAAGCAGGCGCACCGCCTGCTGTACCGGCAGGGCCTCACGCTCGAGGCCGCGCGCGCCGCGATCGCCGAGCTGCCCGCCGCGCACCCGGAAGCGGTGGCCGACGTCGCGCTGCTGCTCGACTTCATCGCCTCGTCCACGCGCGGGCTGGCCCGCTGATCCTGCGATGGTTCGTTCCCTGCAATCCGGCCACGCAGCCGGCATGCCCGGCATGCCGCAGCCGCCCGTGCCCGTGCCGCAGCCCGCGCAGTCGCCCCGCATCGCCATGGTGGCCGGCGAGACCTCCGGCGACCTGCTGGCGGGTTTGCTGCTGGACGGACTGCAGGAGCGCTGGCCGGGCGTGCAGAGCCTGGGCATCGGCGGCGCGCAGATGCAGCGCCGCGGCTTCGATGCCTGGTGGCCCAGCGAGCGGCTGGCCGTACACGGCTACAGCCTGGAGCTGGTGCGCAAGCTGCTGGGCATCGTGCGCATCCGCCGGCAACTGCGCGAGCGGCTGCTGCAGGACCGCCCCGACGTCTTCGTCGGCGTGGACGCCCCCGACTTCAACCTGGGCCTGGAGGCCGACCTGCGCGCCGCGGGCATTCCCACGGTGCATTTCGTGTGCCCGTCGATCTGGGCCTGGCGCGCCGACCGCGTCGAGAAGATCCGCCGCAGCGCGGGCCACGTGCTGTGCATCTTCCCGTTCGAGCCGGCGCTGCTGGCCCGCCATGGCATAGCCGCCACCTACGTCGGCCATCCGCTCGCCAACGTGATTCCGCTGGTGCCCGACCGGCAGGCCGCGCGCGCGCAGCTGGGCCTGGGGGCGGATGACGAGGTGCTGGCCATCCTGCCGGGCAGCCGCTCGGCCGAGGTCGCCTACATCGCCCGGCCGTTCTTCCAGGCCGCTGCGCTGATCCGCAAGGCGCATCCCCATATCCGCATGGTCGTGCCGGCCGTGCCGGCGCTGCATGCACGCATCGAAGCGGCGGTGCGCGAGGCCGGCCTGCAGGACGCCGTGACGGTGGTGGCCGGACAGTCCCACGCGGTGCTGGCGGCCTGCGACTGCACGCTCATCGCGAGCGGTACCGCGACGCTGGAAGCCGCGCTCTTCAAGCGGCCGATGGTGATCGCCTACCATATGCATTCGATCAGCTGGCGGCTCATGCGCCGCAAGCAGCTGCAGCCCTGGGTGGGGCTGCCGAACATCCTCAGCGGCGAATTCGTCGTGCCCGAGCTGCTCCAGGACGCCGCCACGCCCGAGGCGCTGGCCGCCGCCGTGCTGCGGTGGCTGGAGGCCCCGGCCGCCGAGCGGGAGGCGCTGGAGCGGCGCTTCACCGCGCTCCACGAAGAACTGCGCCGCGACACTCCGCGATTGGCCGCCGATGCGATCCAGAAAATCCTTGCCGCAGGCTGACCAGGCCCAACTTCCTTGGCACCCGCCCGGACTCGTCGCGGGCGTGGACGAGGCCGGCCGCGGGCCGCTGGCCGGGCCCGTGGTGGCCGCGGCCGTGATCCTCGACGACCTGCAGCCGATCGCCGGCCTGGCCGATTCCAAGGCGCTGACGGCCGCCCGCCGCGAAGCGCTGTTCGACGAGATCCGCGCGAAGGCCCTGTGCTGCAGCGTGGCCGAGGCCACGGTGGAAGAGATCGACACGCTGAACATCCTGCAGGCCACGATGCTGGCGATGCGCCGCGCCGTGGCCGGCCTGCGGCTCAAGCCCGTGCGCGTGCTGGTGGACGGCAACCGCCTGCCGCCGCTCGACGTGCCGGCCGATGCCATCGTGAAGGGCGACGCGCTGGTGCAGTCGATCTCCGCGGCCTCCATCCTCGCGAAGGTGACGCGCGACCGCTGGTGCGCGCGCCTGCACGAGGCCTACCCCCATTACGGCTTCGCCGGCCACAAGGGCTACGGCACGGCGGAACACATGGCCGCGCTGCAGGCCCACGGCGCCTGCCCCGAACACCGCCGCTCCTTCGCGCCCGTGGCGGCAGCGGTGCAGCGCTCTGCGATGCTGCGCGGCGCGGCGGCCCCGTCCATCACCACGATCACCACGACGGCGTTGACCGTGGGCCCGGCGGTCCTCGCGGGCTCCGCGACGTTCCAGGGCATGCGCGCATGACCGGGCCCCGCCATCTTGCCGGGACCGGCGCCGGTGCCGATACCACCGGCTCACCGGCTGCCTCGGCGACGTTCATCCAGTCGCGCGACAACGCGTTCGTGAAGGACCTGCGCCGCCTCGCGCAGGACAGCGGCGCCTACCGGCGCCAGGGCCGCGTCTGGCTCGAAGGCGACCACCTGTGCCGCGCCGCGCTGGAACGCGGCGTACGCCCGGCGATCGGGGTGTATGCCGAGTCTGCCTGGCCCGCGTGGGAGCACGCCTGGGGCGGCCACGCGGCGCGCAACGTGGTGCTCGCCGATGCGCTCTGGGCCGACGTGAGCGGCCTCGAATCGCCGGCGCGCATGGGCTTCGTGGTGACGGCGCCCGAGGCGCCCGCACTGCGGGCCGGCCTGCCGACGGTGGTGCTGGACCGGCTGCAGGACGCCGGCAACGTCGGCTCGATCCTGCGCAGCGCCTCGGCTTTCGGTTTCCGCCAGATCGCGGCGCTGAAGGGCACGGCGGGCCTCTGGAGCCCCAAGGTGCTGCGGGCCGGCATGGGCGCGCATTTCGCGCTGCACCTCGTCGAAGGGCTCGCCGCCGAGGACATCGACGCGCTCGCGGTGCCGCTGCTGGCCACCAGTTCGCACGGCGGCGATCTGCTGCACCGCGCGCAGCTGCCCTGGCCCTGCGGCTGGATCCTCGGCCACGAAGGGCAGGGCGTGTCCGACGCGCTGCAGCAGCGCGCCACGCACCTGATCCGCATCGCGCAGCCGGGCGGCGAAGAGTCGCTCAACGTGGGCGCGGCGGCAGCCATCTGCCTGCACGCGAGCGCGGCGCATGCGGACGCTGCAGGGCCCGGCTGATCGGCTGCCAGCCTGCCAGGTGCGTTCTCAGGCTTCGGGAGGCAGGAACGTCGCTCCGGCCGTGAGCGGCGGATGCCGGTAGGTCGCCGGCGTGCGGCCCAGCACCACCGGGCTTCCCAGGCCGCGGTAGCCCGATTCCATCTCCACCACCATCTTCCGGTGCACGGTGTGCGGATGCTCCAGCGCCGCGTCCACGTCGAGCACGGGCGCCGCCGGTACACCGGCAGCCATCAGCCGTTCGACCAGCGTGGCCGCCTGCAGGGTCTGCGTGGCGCCCTCCAGCAGCGGTTTCAGTGCCGCACGGTGGCGTGAACGCTCCCCTGCGCGCGCGAAGCGCGGATCGTCGGCCAGCTCGGGCAGGCCGATGCAGCGGCAGAAGGCCGCGAACTGCCGGTCGTTGCCCACCGTGACGAAGACCGGCTCGCTGGCGGTGCGCAGCGTGTCGTACGGATAGATGTTGGGATGGGCGTTGCCGGTACGGCCCGGCACCCGTCCGTCCATGAACCAGTTCGCCGCATGCGGATGCAGCAGCGAGAGGCCGCTGTCGTAGAGCGCCGCCTCCACCAGCTGGCCCCGGCCGCTGCGCTGGCGCTCCTGCAGGGCGAGCAGCACGCCGATGACGGCATGCAGACCGGTCACCATGTCCACCACCGGCAGCCCGACGCGCAGCGCGCCGCCGCCCGATTCGCCATTGACGCTCATGATGCCGGCCATTGCCTGCACCGCCGCGTCGTAGCCCGGCAGGCCGCCCAGCGGGCCGTCGCTGCCGAAGCCGCTCACGCGGCACCAGACCAGCCGCGGAAAGCGCTGCGACAGCGCTTCGTAGCCGATGCCCCAGCGCTCCATGGTGCCGGACTTGAAGTTCTCCACCAGCACGTCGGCCTGGGCCACCAGCTCCAGCAGGCGGGCCCGGCCTTCCTCGCCGGACAGGTCGAGGTGCTGCACCCGCTTGTTGCGGTTCAGCCCCATGTAGTAGGAAGCCACGCCACCCTGGAACGGCGGGCCCCAGGTGCGCGTGTCGTCGCCCTCGGGCGGCTCCACCTTGAGCACGTCCGCGCCGTGGTCGCCCAGGATCTGGCCGCAGTACGGCCCGCCGAGGATGCGCGAGAGATCGAGCACGCGGATGCCGGCCAGTGCGCCGGTGGCGGCGCGGTCAGTCAAGGCTCACTCCCGATTGTTTGACCACCTGTCCCCACTTGGCCGTCTCGTCGGCGATGAAGCGCCCCAGCGCCTGCGGGCGGGTATCGGTAGCGGCTTCCAGCCCCTGCGAGGCGAACAGCGTCTTGACCTTGGCGGTCGATAGCGCTTCCGTGAATGCCTTGTTGAGAAGGGCGATGCGGTCGGCCGGCGTGCCCGCGGGCGCCACGACGCCGAAGAACACGCTGACGTCGTAGCCCGGGTATCCCTGTTCGGCCACCGTGGGCACGTCGGGCAGGGCCTGCGAGCGCTTCGCGGTCGTCACCCCCAGCGCGCGCAGCCTGCCGGCCTTGACGTAGGGCTGGGCGGTCAGCACGTCGGTGAAGCTCATGGCGACCTGGCCCCCCAGCAGATCGTTGAGCGCAGGGCCGGTGCCCTTGTAGGGGATGTGCAGGAAGTCGGTTCCCGCCACGGAGTTGAACAGCACGCCCGCGAGGTGCGACGACGCGCCGCTGCCCGAGGAGGCATAGGCCAGCTTGCCCGGATGGGCCCGGCCGTACGCGACGAGTTCCTTCACGGTCTGCGCCGGCACGCTGGGATGCACCACCAGCACGTTGGGCAGGTAGCCCACGCGGATCACCGGCGCATAGCTCTTGACCGGGTCGTAGCCGATCTTGGCGTAGAGGCTCGCGTTGATGGCCAGGGGCCCCGAGGTGCCGAACATCAGCGTGTAGCCGTCGGGCTCCGCCCGGGCGACGTATTCGGCGCCGATGTTGCCGTTGGCCCCCGCGCGGTTCTCCACGATCATCGGCTGGCCGATCCGGTCCTTGATCTCGGCGGCCAGGGTGCGCGCCATGGCATCGGTCGGCCCGCCGGGCGGGTAGGGGATCACCAGGGTGATGGGCTTCGCCGGGAAGGCGTCCGCAGCGCCCGCGGGTGCCAGGAGCGTGGCCGCCAGCAGGGCGCAGGCGGCGGACATCAGGGTGCGTTTCTTCATCGTTCTTTGTCTCCGTTGTAGTGGGGGGCCTGGACGGGTCAGGCCGTGGCGGTGGCCGCCGAGGGCACGCTCGGGAGGGCTTGCCACTGCGCAGGCGGCACGTCGGGCCGCAGCGGATCGCGCGGCAGCACGCGGTGCCACAGCACCATGCGGGCCCAGTGCATGCGCTCGGCGGAGCCGGTCCTGCCCGCCTCCCAGGCCATGGCGATGGCGCTGGTGCAGTGGTAGAGCGCGGATGCGGCCTGGCG
The DNA here is from genome assembly GCF_031844105.1 of Acidovorax sp. PRC11. NCBI lineage: Bacteria > Pseudomonadati > Pseudomonadota > Betaproteobacteria > Burkholderiales > Comamonadaceae > Acidovorax > Acidovorax sp. PRC11. The sequence continues at coordinate 237,190 of NZ_JAUZUQ010000007.1, forward strand.
GGCCAGCACCTCGCCGCCGCCCTCCTGCAGCGCGGTTTCGGCCAGCGCGCAGGCACGCCCGAAACTGTGCGCGAGGGCGGCGGCGAAGGCCGGCGGCAGGGCCGCGTCTTCGAGCAGCGCGGTGTTGTGGGCGGCCAGCACCGGCAGCGAGCCTTCGCGGCGGATCGCGCGCAGCACGTCCAGGGCGACGATGTTGCTCGTGCCTTCCCAGATCGAGCCCAGGTGGGCGTCGCGCACGAGGCGGGCATCGCTGAACTCCTCGATGTAGCCGCAGCCGCCGCGCACCTCCATCGCATCGCCGGTCACCTTGCGGGCGTCGCGGCAGGCGCGGAACTTGATGAGCGGCGTGAGGATGCGCAGCAGGGCGTAGGCATCCTTCTCGCCGGCGTCCGAGCGCGCGAGCGCGCGAGCGGTCTGGAACACCATGGTCCGGGCCTGCTCGGCCGGCACGCGCAGCTTGTCGAGCTGGCGGCGCATGAGCGGCATGTCCTGCAGCGCACGGCCGAAGGCCCGGCGCTCGGCGGCGACGAATTCCGCCTCGGACACCGCCCGCCGCATCAGCCCGGCGGCGCGCACGCCGTTCGACAGCCGCGAGTTGTTTACCATGTCGGCCATCTGCACGAAGCCGCGGCCTTCCTCGCCCACGAGATAGGCCACCGCGCCCATGAGCTGGATCTCGCCGCTGGCCATGGAGCGCGTGCCCAGCTTGTCCTTCAGGCGGACGATGCGGTAGTGGTTGAGGCTGCCGTCTTCCAGGCGGCGCGGCAGCAGGAAGAGCGAGACGCCCTTCAGGCCCTCCGGTGCGCCGTCGATGCGGGCCAGCACCATCGCGAACCCCGCGTCGGGATTCGAGCAGAACCACTTGTCGCCGGTCAGGCGCCAGCTGCCGTCGCCGGCAGGCAGTGCCCGCGTGGCGGTGGCGGCGATGTCGGAGCCGGCACCCTGTTCGGTCATGAACATCGCGCCTTGCGACAGCTCGTCGAAATCGAGCGACGTGAGCGTGGGCAGATAGCGGGCCAGCAGCTCCGGGCTGCCGAACTTGCGCAGCGTGCGCGTCAGCGAATCGGTCATGGATACCGGGCAGCACAGGCCGAACTCGGCCTGCACGAAGAGATAGGTCAGCGCGTACTTGACGAGTGCCGGCATGGGGCCGCGCCAGCCCAGCGTTTCCTCGCGGTGGGACATGGCCCCCAGGCCGAACTCGCTGAGCGCCAGCCGTTCCATCGCGACGTACGCCGGATGCTTGACGATGCGCTGCATGTCCAGGCCGGTGCGCGTGCGGTGTTCGAGCGTCGGGGGATTCCGGTCGGCGGTTCCGGCCAGGTCGTCCAGCAGGCCGCCCGCGAGGCCGCCCAGGCGCACGAAATGCGGCCGCATGTGCGTGTGGAGGTCGTCCGGCAGATAGAGCGCCAGCAGCGATTGCAGTTCGGCGTCGGTCTCGAACAGGTTGCGGCCGTGGCCGTCCGGAACCGGATGGTTCCCGGGCGCATGCGAGGGCGGGGTCGTCATGGTGTCTCCTTGTGTGCTCCCCATTCTTCGGTCGTTCGCCATTCGTGTCTAATATCGAATCGGTCTTGCGCCATTCGAATCACCTATCGCCACGCTGCCATGGAATTGAGGCACCTGCGCTACTTCGCGGTACTCGCGGACGAGCTGCATTTCGGGCGCGCCGCGGCCCGGTTGAACATGTCGCAGCCGCCGCTCTCCGTGGCCATCCGGCAACTGGAGGAGCGCGTCGGGGCGCAGCTCTTCGAGCGCACCCCCAAGGAGGTGCGCCTGACCCCCGCCGGGCGGGCGCTCCGGGCCTCGGCGCGGCGTCTGCTGGCCCAGGCGGAGGAGGCGGTGTCCGAGGCACGCGACGTGGCGGCCGGGATCGCGGGCCGGCTGCGCATCGGCTTCGTGGGCGCCATGCTGTATCGCGGGCTGCCGCAGGCGCTGGGCGTGTTCCAGCAGCGCCATCCGGGAGTGCGCGTTTCGCTGCAGGAATTGAACTCCGGCGAGCAGCTCGGCGAGCTGCTGCACGACCGGCTGGACCTGGGCTTCGTCCACACGAGCCGCATCCCGGCGACGCTGCGGCAGCGTCTGCTGGTGGCGGAGCCCTTCCTGTGCTGCCTGCCCACGGGGCACCGCCTGGCGCGCAGGACAACGATCGGTCTGCGCGATCTCGCGGGCGAACCGTTCGTGCTGTTCGCGCGGGCGGTCTCGCCCGATTACCACGCGCGCATCCTGTCGATCTGCGCGAGCGCCGGCTTCCAGCCGGAGATCGTGCATGAGGTGCGGCACTGGCTGGCGGTGGTTTCGCTGGTCTCGCAGGGCCTGGGCGTGGCCCTGGTGCCTCAGGCCATGGCGCATTCGCGCCTGCCGGGTGCGGTGTTCCGTCCGGTGGGCGCCGCAGTGGCGCAATCCGAGGCCTATGCCGTGTGGCCGGCGGCGCCGGAGAATCCGCTGGTGGGCGATCTGATGGCGATCCTGGTGGCCGGCGTGCCGGCAGGCGCCCCGGGCCTCACCGGGCGCCGGTAGCGCGGCGCGGCGGCGCCCATGAAAAAAGCCCCTGACTCTTGCGAATCAGGGGCTTTCTTGTTTGGTGCCGGAGAGATGAATCGAACACCCGACCTTCTCATTACGAATGAGCTGCTCTACCGACTGAGCTACACCGGCGAAGAATTGAATTATATACCGGAATGGTAGCGTGTCACGCGTTCCACTTCATTTTTCGATCCGAGGATCACGCTGACGCGTTCGTGCAACTGTTTCGGGGGGATGTCGAGGATGCGTTCCCGGCCGTTGGTCGCGGCGCCGCCGGCCTGTTCGACCAGCCAGGCCATGGGGTTGGCCTCGTACATCAGGCGCAGTTTGCCGGGCTTGTTCGGCTCGCGCTTGTCCCAGGGGTAGAGGAAGATGCCGCCGCGCGTGAGGATGCGGTGCACGTCCGCCACCATGCTGGCGATCCAGCGCATGTTGAAGTCCTTCTCGCGCGGGCCTTCGACGCCGGCGAGGCACTCGTCGACGTAGCGCTTCACCGGGGTGTCCCAGTGGCGCATGTTGCTCATGTTGATCGCGAATTCCTTGGTGTCGGCGGGAATGCGCACGTTCTCCTGCACGAGCACGAAGGAGCCCTGTTCGCGGTCGAGCGTGAACATCGCCACGCCGTCGCCCACGGTGAGCACCAGCGTGGTCTGCGGGCCGTAGATGCAGTAGCCCGCGGCGACCTGCCTGCTGCCGGCCTGCAGGAAGTCCTCGGTGGTCACGCCCGGGTGGCCTTCCGGCTTCTTCAGCACGCTGAAGATGGTGCCGATGCTCACGTTCACGTCGATGTTGGACGAGCCGTCCAGGGGATCGAACAGCAGCAGGTATTCGCCCTGCGGGTAACGGTTGGGCACCACGTAGATGCTGTCCATCTCCTCGGACGCCATCGCCGCGAGGTGGCCGCCCCATTCGTTCGCCTCGATCAGCACCTCGTTGGCGATGATGTCGAGCTTCTTCTGCACTTCGCCCTGCACGTTCTCGCTGTCGGCCGAACCGAGCACGCCGCCGAGCGCACCCTTGTTCACGGCCTGGCTGATGCCCTTGCAGGCGCGCGCGACGATTTCGAGCAGCAGCCGCAGCTGCGAGGGGATGAGTCCGTCGACGCGTTGCTGCTCGACGAGGTAGCGGGTCAGGCTGATGCGTTGTGCCATGGGTGGGGTCTCTCGGTCTTTCTTTCGATGCGGTGCGGTGCGGTGCTGGAAAGGCTGCGGGCAGCGCGCGTCAGCCGGCGAGCGCGCGGCTCACCACCTCGCGCACGTCGTTGGACAAATCGGGCTTGGCGGCCACGCGGGCGATCGCCTCGCGCGCGGCGGTGCGGTAGGGCTCGGCGAGCTTGCTCCAGCGGTCGAGGGCGCGCGCCAGGCGCGCCGCCACCTGCGGGTTCAGCGCGTCGAGTTCGAGCACCCGGTCCGCCCAGAACACGTAGCCCGCGGCATCGGGCCGGTGGAAGGCTCCGGGGTTGGCGCTGCAGTAGCTGAAGATCAGGCTGCGCGCGCGGTTCGGGTTCTTGAGGCTGAAATCCGGGTGCTTCATGAGCTGCTTCACCGCGGGCAGCACGTCGCCGCCGCGGTCGGGCGTGCCGGCCTGCAGCGCGAACCACTTGTCCAGCACCAGGGCCTCGTCCTTGAACATCGCATAGAACCGCGCCAGGGCCTGCGCTGCCAGGGGCTGGCCGCTCGCCACCAGCGCGCCGAGCGCGTTGAAGCGGTCGGTCATGTTGCCGGCGTCCTTGAAGCGCTGGTAGGCGCGGCCGGGCCACACGGTGTCGCCCGTGCGGCGCGCGGCCAGGCACAGCATCGACAGCGCCATGCCCGCCAGCGCGCGGCGGCCGGAGGAGACCGCGTCGGGCCGGTAGGCGCCGGTGTCGTGGTGCTGCTCCCAGATCCACTCCCAGTCCGCCTGCAGGGCCAGGGCCAGCTGCAGGCGCATGGCTTCGCGCACCGCATGCACGCGCTGCGGATCGACCACGTCGAGCTGCTCGGCGATGTAGCCCTCGGAGGGCAGGGAGAGCACCAGTTCCTTGAAGGCGGCGTCCAGCGCGGGGTGGCGCAGCACGTCGTGCATGGCGGCCACGAAGCTCGCGGGCAGCAGTTCGTGGTCCGGCGTGCCGCCGTCCGCTACGGTCACCGATGCATCGTTCACTGCCTGGATGGCGATGCGCAGCGCGAGGCGCTGGCCGGCTTCCCAGCGGTTGAACGGATCGGTGTCGTGCGCGAGCAGCGTGAGCAGCTGCGCGTCGGTGGCGTCGATGTCCAGCAGCACGGGCGCGCTGAAGCCGCGCAGCAGCGAGGGCACGGGTTCCGCATCCACGTTCACGAACGTATAGCTGTGGCTCGGCTCGGTCAGCACCACGGTGCGGTCCGGCGCGCCGGCCCCGGCCTCGCCTTCGAGCTGCAGGGGCAGGGGGCGGCCGTCCGCGCCGAGCAGGCCCAGCGCCACGGGGATCACCATCGGCTCCTTCTCGGCCTGGCCGGGCGTCGGGGCGATGCTCTGCGCCAGCGTGAGCGTGTAGGTGCGGGCCGCGGCGTCGTAGCTGCCGGAGGCGCGCACGCGCGGCGTGCCGGCCTGGGCGTACCAGCGCTTGAACTGCGGCAGCAGGCGCGCGAGTTCGCTGTCCGGGTTGGCGTCGGCGATCGCCTGCGCGAAATCGTCGCAGGTCACGGCCTGGCCGTCGTGGCGCTCGAAGTAGAGCTTCATGCCCGCGGCGAAACCGTCGCGGCCGACGAGCGTGTGCATCATGCGCACGACCTCGGCACCCTTCTCGTAGATGGTGACGGTGTAGAAGTTGTTGATCTCGACGTAGCTGTCCGGGCGCACCGGGTGCGCCATCGGGCCGGCATCCTCGGGGAACTGCACGGTGCGCAGCACGCGCACGTCCTCGATGCGCTTCACGGCGCGGGCCGACGGGCTGCCCGAGAGGTCCTGGCTGAATTCCTGGTCGCGGAAGACGGTGAGGCCTTCCTTGAGCGACAGCTGGAACCAGTCGCGGCAGGTCACGCGGTTGCCGGTCCAGTTGTGGAAGTATTCATGGCCCACCACCGATTCGATGTTCCCGAAATCGGCGTCCGTCGCCGTGGACTGGCTCGCCAGCACGTACTTCGTGTTGAAGACGTTCAGGCCCTTGTTCTCCATCGCGCCCATGTTGAAGTCGCTGGTGGCGACGATCATGAAGCGCTCCAGGTCGAGCGGCAGGCCGAAGCGCGCCTCGTCCCAGGCGATGCTGGCCATGAGCGAGTTCATCGCGTGCTCGGTCTTCTCCAGGTCGCCCGGGCGCACGAAGATCTGCAGCAGATGGTCGTTGCCCGAACGTGCGCGGATGCGCTGCTCGCGCGCCACCAGCTTGCCGGCCACCAGCGCGAACAGGTAGCAGGGCTTCCTGTGCGGATCGACCCACTTGGCGAAGTGCCGGCCGTCGTCCAGAGCACCCTGGTCCACCAGGTTGCCGTTGGACAGCAGCACCGGGTACTCGGCCTTGTCGGCGCGCAGCGTGACGGTGTAGCTCGCCATCACGTCCGGGCGGTCGAGGAAGTAGGTGATGCGGCGGAAGCCCTCGGCCTCGCACTGCGTGAAGAACGTGCCCTGGCTCACGTAGAGGCCCGAGAGCTGGGTGTTCTTCACGGGCGCGCAGGTGGTGAAGATCTCCAGGTCGAAGGGCTCTTCGCCTTCGGGGAGGTTCTCCAGCACGAGCTGGCTGCCTTCGAGCTTGAAGGACGTGCCCGCCCCGTTGACCAGCACCCGCGCGAGGTTCAGCTCCTCGCCGTCCAGGCGCAGCGGCGCCGGCGGCACGTCGCCGTTGCGGCGCACGCGCAGGCGGCTGAGCACGCGGGTCTTGGCGGGGTCCAGGTCGAACGTGAGGTCCACGCTGTCGATCCAGAACGCGGGGGCGGTGTAGTCGGCACGGTGGATGGCCGTGGCGGCCTGTCCTTCTCTCATCATGGCTTGGCTGCTTTCCGGGCGTGGTCAGACGCCCTGCTTGAGGGAGGCTTCGATGAACACGTCGAGGTCGCCGTCCAGCACCTTCTGGGTGGCGGAGACTTCGACGTTGGTGCGCAGGTCCTTGATGCGGCTGTTGTCGAGCACGTAGCTGCGGATCTGGTGGCCCCAGCCCACGTCGGTCTTCGTGTCTTCCAGCTTCTGCTGCTCCTCCATGCGCTTGCGCATTTCGAAGTCGTAGAGGCGCGAGCGCAGGCGCTGCCAGGCGACGTCGCGGTTGCTGTGCTGGCTGCGGCCGTCCTGGCACTGCACGACGATGCCGGTCGGGATGTGCGTGAGGCGCACGGCCGAATCGGTCTTGTTGATGTGCTGGCCGCCCGCGCCCGATGCGCGGTAGGTATCCGTGCGCACGTCGGCCGGGTTGATGTTGATCTCGATCGAGTCGTCGATCTCCGGATAGACGAAGAGCGATGCGAAGCTCGTGTGGCGGCCGCCGGAGGAGTCGAACGGGCTCTTGCGCACCAGGCGGTGCACGCCGGTCTCGGTGCGCAGCAGGCCGTAGGCGTACTCGCCCTCGATCTTGATCGTGGCGCTCTTGATGCCGGCGACGTCGCCCGGGGTCTCTTCTTCCACGCTGGCCTTGAAGCCCTTGCGCTCGGCGTACTTCAGGTACTGGCGCAGCAGCATGCCGGCCCAGTCGCAGGCCTCGGTGCCGCCGGCGCCGGCCTGGATGTCGACGAAGCAGTTCAGCGGATCGGCCTCGTTGCCGAACATGCGGCGGAACTCCAGCTCCTCGATGAGCGGGCGCAGCTTGGCCGCTTCGGCCTCGATGGTCAGGAGGCCGGGCTCGTCGCCTTCCTCCTTGCTCATCTCATACAGCTCGGTGTTGTCCGCCAGCTCGCGCGTGAGCTTGTCGAGCGTGACGACCACCGCGGAGAGCGACTTCTGCTCCTTGCCGAGTTCCTGGGCCTTCTTGGGATCGTTCCAGACGGACGGGTCTTCGAGGGAGGCGTTTACCGTGCGCAGGCGTTCGAATTTGGCATCGAAGTCAAAGATACCTCCGTAACTCTTGCGTGCGCTGCGAGAGGTCTTCGAGGGTGGTGCCGATGAGGTTGATGCGTTCTGCGTCCATGGTGTGTCCTGTGTGCGGTTCGTGTGAAGTAACCGGCGATTTTGTCATGGGCGCAGGGGCGGCCTCCGCAATGCCCCTCCGGGCGACGGAACGGGGCACCGGAATCCGGCGGCAGGCAGGGATTTCCGCCCCGCCTCAGCCCTGCAGGAAGTCCTCGATGAGCCGCGCCACCGCCTGCGGCTGGTCGTGGTGCAGCATGTGGCCGGCATCCTGCACGCGCCCGATGCGGCAGTCGGGCACGCGCTGCAGGCGCTGGTGATATTCATCCAGCGAATAGCGGCCCTTCCACCACTGGCCCATGCTGTCGTCGCTCGCCTCCACCGCGAGCACCGGGGCGGTGATGCCCGCATACAGCGCCAGCGCCTCCTCGACGCGGTAGAGCTGCGGGTTCACCACCTTGTGCGCGGCATCGCCCAGGATGCGCCAGCGGCCCTGGCCATCCGGCTGCGCCCACTCGCGGGCCAGCCATTCGGCCTGGTCGCGGCCCAGCCGCGGATTGGTCTTCATGAGCCGCCCGGCGACGGCCTCCGCGTTCTCGTAGGCCTTCAGGTCCATGCCGCCGGCATCGAGCGTGCGGAGTTCGTCCAGCCATTGGGCGTAGCGCGCGGGCGCCTGGGCGGGCTCGGTCGCCGGCAGGCCGAAGCCTTCGAGGTTGACCAGCCGGCGGATGCGGGCGGGCCGCACGCCGGCATACGACATCGCGATGTTGCCGCCCATGCTGTGGCCGACGAGGTCGACCGGGCCATGGGGCGCGTAGTGGTCCAGCAGCCGGTCGAGGTCGGCCAGGTAGTCGGCGAAGGCGTAGTGGTCGCAGCGCGAGGGCGGCATGCTGTGGCCGAAGCCCCGCCAGTCGGGCGCGATGATGCGCCGGGCCCGCGCGAAATCCTCGCCGAAGGCGTCCACCACGAACTGGTAGGAGGCGCCCACGTCCATCCAGCCGTGCACCATCACGAGGGGCGGGGCCCCGGCCGCGGCGCCGCCGGCTGGCTCCCAGAGGCGGACGTGGTAGTCGAGGGTGCGGATGGGCAGGCGTTCGCTGCGCGAGGCTCGGAGGGGCTGGTACATCCGGAGATTATTTTCCGCGGCGGTCCGCGGCGGCAGTCAAGGGTGGGACAAGGGGGACGAGAGAGGCAAGGGCCGCGGCCTATTTCTCGCCGTAACGCTTCTGGCAGCGCTCGCAGTAGTAGGCCACGCGCGCCGTGTGTCCCAGCTTGTGCTTTTCGAAAGGGATGTGGCAGCGCGGGCACTCGGACTGCCGGTGGGCGAGCCAATGGCGCTTCAGCACGCCCTGGCGCTTCCACTCCAGGAACTCGAATGCGTATTCCCGGGCCTGCGCCACGAGTTCGCGCAGCCGCGCGGCGGGCAGGGCACCCACGGGCGAGAGCGGATGCACCCGGATGCGGAAGAGCACTTCGTTCTTGATGATGTTGCCCACGCCCGCGAACACGTCCTGGTCGAGCAGCGCGTCGCAGGCGAGCACGTCCGGGTGGGCGCGCAGCCGCCGGCGCGCGAGCGCGGCGTCCCAGGCGTCGGACATGACGTCCGCGCGCCAGTCGTAGGCATCGTCCAGCGGGCCATCGACCGGCTGCACCGAGCAGGCATAGAAGTCGATCGCGTGCCCGCCTTCGAGGCCCAGGCTGAGCCGGGCGGGCGTGTCCTTCGGGTCATCGATGCGCCAGGAGCCGAAGAGCAGGAAGTGCACGCGTACCGTGCAGCCGCTGTCCAGCTCGAGCAGGAAGTGCTTGCCCCAGGTGCGCACGGAGACGATGCGGCACCCGCGCAGGGCGGCGGTGTCGATGGCGGTGGTGTTGCCGGACGCCCGTGTGATCCTGCGGCCCTCGGCCAGCGGGCGGGCGGCTTCCTTGAGCAGGACGAGGGAGGGACCTTCGGGCATCGGATGGAGTCTGCGGCGTTCGTGAAAATCCATTATTCTCCCCAGCCACTTTCGCAGCTTGTAGGCCTTATTCCATGCAAAAAGTCACGTTGGGCGCGAGCGCGCTCCAGGTCTCGCCCATCTGCCTCGGCACGATGACGTTCGGCGAGCAGGTAGCCGAAGCCGATGCCCACGCCATCCTCGACCGGTCGCTGGATGCCGGCATCGACTTCATCGACACGGCCGAGATGTACGCCGTGCCCGCGCGCGCCGAAACCTATGGCGCGACCGAAACCATCATCGGCCGCTGGTTCGCGAAGAACCCGGGCGCCCGCCACAAGGTCGTGCTCGCCACCAAGGTGGCGGGCCCCTCGCGCGGCATGCCCTGGGTGCGTGAGGGCAAGGGGATGACGGCGGCCGACATCCAGGCTTCCTGCGAAGGCAGCCTGCGGCGGCTGCAGATCGACGTGATCGATCTCTACCAGATCCACTGGCCCGAGCGCCATGTGCCGGCCTTCGGCAACATGACCTACGACCCGGCCAAGGAGACCTCCGCGACGCCGATCCGCGAGCAGCTCGAGGCGCTGGCGAAGCTGGTGCAGGCCGGCAAGGTGCGGTACGTGGGCCTGTCCAACGAGACGCCGTACGGCGTGCACGAATTCGTGCGGCTCGCCGAAGCGCACGGCCTGCCGCGCGTGGCGACGGTGCAGAACCCGTACTGCCTCGTCAACCGCACCTGGGAGAACGCGATGGACGAGAGCTGCCATCGCCTGGGCGTGTCGCTGCTGGCCTATTCGCCGCTGGCTTTCGGCCTGCTGACCGGTAAGTACGACCAGCATGCGCCCACCGACCCGGGAGCGCCGCAGGATGCGCGCATCGCGCGCTACGAATCGGTGCGCAAGCAGCGCTGGGGCCGCCCCGAGGCGCTGGAGGCGTCGCGCCGCTACAACCAGCTCGCCCGCGACAACGGCCTCACGCCCACGCAGATGGCGCTGGCGTTCTGCTACCGCAACTGGCGCGTGGCCAGCACGATCATCGGCGTGACCTCGCTGGCGCAGCTGGAGGAAGACATCGCCGCGTGGAACACCACGCTCTCGCCCGAGCTGCTGGCGGCCATCGACGCGATCCGCTGGGACATCCGGGACCCGGCGCTGTGAGCCGCAAGGACCGCGCCGCCGCCCACGTCAGCGAGACGCCGGCCACGCAGTTCCTTCGGCGCCACGGCGTGGCGTTCACCGAGCACCCGTACGAATACGTGGAGCACGGCGGCACGGCCGAGTCGGCGCGCCAGCTCGGGCTGGACGAGCACACCGTGGTCAAGACGCTGGTGATGCAGGACCAGGACGCCCGGCCGCTGATCGTGCTCATGCACGGCGACCGCAAGGTGTCCACCAAGAACCTCGCGCGCCAGATCGGCGCGAAGTCGGTGGAGCCCTGCAGGCCCGAAGTGGCGAACCGCCACAGCGGCTACCTCGTGGGCGGCACCTCGCCGTTCGGCACGCGGCGCGAGATGCCGGTGTACATCGAGGAGAGCATCCTCGCGCTGCCGCGCATCGCGATCAACGGCGGGCGCCGCGGCTTCCTGGTGCAGCTCGATCCGCAGGCCTGCGTGCAGTGGCTCGGCGCGAAGCCGGTGCAGTGCGCGCTGGCAGAATAGCCGGCCCGCGCGCGGCGGCCGCAGGCACCCGCCCCGGCCGCACCGCCCCCGTCGCCGTTTGACCCACAAGGACCGAAGATCTTGAGCACCGTGTACTCCCTCCTGGCCACCGTGGCCGCCTACCTGCTGGGTTCGCTGTCCTTCGCCGTGATCGTGAGCCGCGCCATGGGCCTGAACGATCCGCGCACCTACGGCAGCAAGAACCCGGGCGCGACGAACGTGCTGCGCTCCGGCAGCAAGGCCGCGGCCGTGGTCACTCTGCTGTTCGATGCGCTCAAGGGCTGGCTGCCGGTGGTGCTGGTGCGCGCCTTCGGCGCGCCCTATGGCCTCGGCGAGGGCACGGTGGCGCTGGTCGGCCTCGCGGCCTTCCTGGGCCATCTGTGGCCGGTGTTCTTCCGCTTCGAGGGCGGCAAGGGCGTGGCCACGGCGCTGGGCGTGCTGCTGGGCGTGAGCGGCTGGCTGGGGCTCGCCACGCTGCTCACCTGGATCCTCATCGCGTTCTTCTTCCGCTATTCTTCGCTGGCATCGCTCGTGGCTGCCGCGTTCGCGCCGCTCTACTACGTGCTGGGCGGCGGCGTGGCCTGGTATGCCGAGCCGTCCGTGGGCCTCGCGATCACGGTGATGTCGGCGCTGCTGGTCTGGCGCCACCGCGAGAACATCCGCCGGCTGATCAAAGGGACGGAATCGCGCCTGGGCAGCAAGCAGAAGAAGCCGTGATCAGCGGGGCGTGCCGGCCGCGCCCGCCAGGCCCGCCATGCCGCGGTACTGCCGGGCCGCGTAGAGCCCCAGCCGCACGAGCATGCGGTGGTCCAGCTCGACCTGCACCGCCGAGCGCGCCAGCGCCGACTGGATGCGCGGCTTGCCGGTGGCCGTCTGGTGCAGCGCGGGCTGCCGGCGGTGCCCGCCGTGGCGGTCGAGCACGCTGGCCACCAGCGGCGAGTTGATTTTCTCGCTGCGGCGCAGCACCAGCGCCGTCTCGCCGTTGTCCAGCCGCACGAAGGTGCCGGGCGGGCACAGGCCCACCGAGCGCACGAGGGCATAGGTCACCTCGTCGCGGCGTTCGTCCTCGTGGCCCACGATGGCGCGCACCGAATCGGTGGCGCTGCGGCCCGCGCGCGACTGGCGCGGACTGATCATCGCGGCGTAGCGGTCGATCGTGCCGAGGATGCGGGTGAGCCGCCGCGCGGCCGGCAGCGTCGCCAGCGGGCGCGTGTCGCCTTCCGGGGGCGGGGCGTGGTGGTGGCCCACCACGTCGAGCCACAGAGGGTCGCGGATGCCCTGCTGCTCCAGCAGGGCGCGGCTGCGGCGCGGGTGCTCGTCGATCGATCTCTGCTGCTCGGCCGTGGGCCGCCCGCGCTGGTTGGCCAGCTCGTCCTGCAGGGCCGTCATGCCGATGTTCATCGTCATCGCCGCCCGCACCAGGCTGTCGCGCTCGGGCGCCGGCAGCTGCAGATCGTGCGCGAGGATGTGGCAGAGGGTGCCGCAGACCAGCGCGTGCGAGGCGCTGTAGCCCACGCTGGAAGTGGCCGCGAGCTGGAACATCAGGTAGAGCGCGGCATCGGTGTCGTGCGCGACCAGATCCTGCAGCCAGGCGTCGCACTGCCGCATCTTGGCGGCGAAATCGAGCGCGCTGCCGGGGCGTGCCAGCAGCACCGACAGCGCGGATTCCAGGTCGGACCAGAGGCCGAGCAGGTCCTCGTACTCGCTGTCGGGCGTTTCCGCGGAAAGCGCGGAGGCGCGCGTGGCCGGGCCGGTCGGAGCCATGGCGTCAGTGCCGCTTTTCCAGCACCAGCCGGTCGCCCGTGCGCGTCATCTGGAACTCGTTCAGCACGCTGTTGCCCAGCAGAACGTACGGCATGGCCTGCGGCGTGACGACGGCATCCACGCCGAACACCTCCACGTCGCCCAGGCGGAGCGTGTCGAGCCGGATGCGCCAGCCGCGCGCCGTGCCGTTGGCCGTGCCGAGCATCACGGGCTGGCCGCCGCGGTAGTCGAGGCCCATGCGGTCGGCATCGGGCTGGCCGATGGCGACCACGCTCGCGCCGGTATCCACCAGGTACTGCATGGTGCGCCCGTTGATGGTGCCGGAGTTCACGAAGTGCCCGCGCCCGTCGGCGATCAGCACGACGCGCCGGCCGGTGCCCGCGCCGCGGCTGCCGACGCTCACCGGAGCGTCGCCCAGCGCGACCGTGCGGCGGCCGGCGGCCGTCTCCACCACCGCGTCGTCGCGGCCGACGGACACCACCTTCACGCCCGCGTGCGACTCGCCGGCGCTTAACGCGCGCGGTGCGCCGCCGTCGATCACCAGCAGCGCCTTCGTGCCCAGGATGCCCGTGACCGCCACCGCCTGGGCACCGGCCACGGCTGGAGCGATCAGCAGGGCCGCCGCCAGCCCGCAGCAGCGTGCCGTGCGCCGCCAGAGGGGAGGGTGCGGGGGCTGCGCGGACATGGGAGAGCGAGGGCCAGAACCAGAGCCGCGGGCGGTCAGTCGCGGAAGTTGTCGAACGACAGCGGCACGTCGGTGATGTCCTTGCGGATCAGCGCCATCGCGGCCTGCAGGTCGTCGCGCTTGGCGCCGGTCACGCGCACCTTCTCTTCCTGGATCGCGGCCTGCACCTTCATCTTGCTTTCCTTGATCAGCTTCTGGATCTTCTTGGCCAGCTCGCTCTCGATGCCGTTGCGCACCTTGATGACCTGCTTGACCTTGTCGCCGCCGATCTTCTGCACGTCGCCCTTGTCGAGGAAGCGCACGTCCACGTTGCGCTTGGTGAGCTTGTTGCGCAGGATGTCCTCCACCTGCTGGAGCTGGAATTCGGCGTCGCCGAACATCGTGATTTCCTTGTCCTTGATCTCGATGGCGGCGGAGGTGCCCTTGAAATCGAAGCGGGTGCCGATTTCCTTGGCCGTGTTCTCCACGGCATTCTTCACTTCCACAAGATTGGCTTCACAGACGGTATCAAAAGAAGGCATGGCTTCGCTCTCGGTATCTCGGTTGGGGGCAGCGCTCCGGAAGCCCGGATGCGACAATCCGGTGGATGTTAGTCGAGAAAAACGTCCCCCTGCAGGCCTGCAACACCTTCGGCATCGTCGCCCGGGCGCACACGCTCGTGCGCGCGCGCTCGGCCGATGACGTGCGCGCGCTGGTGGCCGATACGCGGCTCGGCGGCAGCCCGGTGTTCGTGCTGGGCGGCGGCAGCAACGTCGTGCTCACGGGCGACGTGAAGCCCACCGTGCTCAAGATGGAGATCCCCGGAATCCGCCTCGTCGAAGAGACCCCGCGTGCCTGGATCGTGGAGGCCGGCGCCGGCGAACGCTGGCACGATGCCGTCGCCTGGACGGTCGAGCACGGCTTCCCGGGCCTGGAGAACCTGGCCCTCATCCCCGGCACCGTGGGCGCCGCGCCCGTGCAGAACATCGGCGCCTATGGCGTCGAGCTGCAGGACCGCTTCGATTCGCTGGATGCGATCGACCTCGCCACGGGGCGCTCCTTCACGCTCGATGCCTCGCAGTGCGCGTTCGGCTACCGCGACTCGGTGTTCAAGCATGCGCCGGCCGGCGCGGGCCCCGATGATGCCGCCGGCCTGCCGCGCGGCATGGGCCTGGCGGGGCGTGCCGCCATCACCCACGTGCGCTTTCGCCTGCCCAAGCCCTGGGCGCCCGAGCTCGGCTACCTCGACCTGGAGCGCAAGCGCCAGGAGGCCGGCGTGGAGCATCCCACCGCGCGGCAGATCTTCGACTGGGTGTGCGAGGTGCGCCGGGCCAAGCTGCCCGATCCCGCCGTGCTCGGCAATGCGGGCAGTTTCTTCAAGAACCCCACCGTCACGCCCGAGCAGTGCTCGGACATCATCGCGCGCGATCCGAAGATCGTGCACTACCCGATGCCCGACGGCACCATCAAGCTCGCGGCCGGCTGGCTCATCGATGCCTGCGGCTGGAAGGGCAAGACCGTCGGCAAGGCCGGCGTGTACGAGAAGCAGGCCCTGGTGCTGGTGAACCGCGGCCGCGGCGGCGACAGCGTCACGGGCGGCGAGGTGATGACGCTCGCCAAGGCCATCCAGACGAGCGTCTACGAGCGCTTCGGCATCCGGCTCGAACCCGAGCCGGTGGTGGTCTGACGCGGCCGCGGGGCCCGCGTTGCCGGACATGAAAAAACCGCCCGGCCTTGCGGCGGGGCGGTTTCTCCAGTAGGCGCCATGCCTGCCGCGGACGGCAGGGCCGCTGCATTACTTCCTGTCGCTGTCGTCGCCCAGCTGCGCCAGCGCGGCATTGCCGCCCAGCGACAGCAGGCCGGCCTGCGCATACACGCCGAGCTTGGCGCGCGTATCGACGATGTCCAGGTTGCGCATGGTCAGCTGGCCGATGCGGTCGGCGGGGCTGAACGGCGCGTCCTCCACCTTTTCCATCGACAGGCGCTCGGGCGCATACGTCAGGTTGGGCGATTCGGTGTTCAGGATGGAGTAGTCGTTGCCGCGGCGCAGCTCGAGCGTCACGGTGCCGGTGACGGCGCGGGCCACCCAGCGCTGGGCGGTCTCGCGCAGCATGATGGCCTGCGGGTCGAACCAGCGGCCCTGGTAGAGCAGGCGGCCGAGCTTCAGGCCGTTCATGCGGTACTGTTCGATCGTGTCCTCGTTGTGGATGCCGCTCACCAGGCGTTCGTAGGCGATGTGCAGCAGCGCGAGGCCCGGGGCTTCGTAGATGCCGCGGCTCTTGGCCTCGATGATGCGGTTCTCGATCTGGTCGCACATGCCCAGGCCATGGCGGCCGCCGATGCGGTTGGCTTCCAGGAACAGCTCCACCGGGTCGTTGAACTCGATGCCGTTCAGGGCCACGGGCTGGCCCTCCTCGAAGCGCACCGAGACTTCCTCGGCCCGGACGACCACGTCGTCCTTCCAGAACGCGACGCCCATGATCGGGTTCACGATGCGCATGCCGCTGTTCAGGAACTCGAGATCCTTGGCCTCGTGCGTGGCGCCCAGCATGTTGCTGTCGGTGGAGTAGGCCTTCTCGGCGCTCATCTTGTAGCCGAAGCCTTCCTTCGTCATGAAGGCCGACATCTCCGCGCGGCCGCCCAGCTCGTCGATGAACAGCTGGTCGAGCCAGGGCTTGTAGATCTTGAGCGACGGGTTGGTGAGCAGGCCGTAGCGGTAGAAGCGCTCGATGTCGTTGCCCTTGAAGGTGGAACCGTCGCCCCAGATGTGGACGTCGTCTTCCTTCATGGCGGCCACCAGCATCGTGCCGGTGACGGCGCGGCCCAGCGGCGTGGTGTTGAAGTAGGTGGCGCCGGCGGTGCGCACGTGGAAGGCGCCGGCCTGCAGGGCGGCGATCCCTTCATGGGCCAGCTGCGTGCGGCAGTCGACCAGGCGGGCCTTCTCGGCGCCGTACTCCATCGCCTTGCGCGGAATGGCGTCGTAGTCGGGCTCGTCGGGCTGGCCGAGGTTGGCGGTGTAGGCGTAGGGCAGGGCGCCCTTGTTCTTCATCCAGCGCAGGGCCGCGCTGGTGTCGAGGCCGCCGGAGAAGGCGATGCCGACCTTCTGGCCGGCGGGGAGGTTCTGGAGGATGGTCGCCATGGAAATCTCGGGTCTTGTCGGGTGCGTCGTTGCGGCAGCGGAAGGGGCCGGGGGGGCTCGGCCGCGGATCAGCCGAAGTGGCAGATGTAGTGGTAGGCCTCGGCCACGCGGATCTCGAACTTCGAGTTGCCGGGCACGCTGAACTTCTCGCCCTCGCCGGATTTCACCCACGCGTCGGTGCCGTCCAGCTTGTATTCGCAGGCGCCGCCCACGCATTCCATGATCTCCGGCGCGCCCGTGTTGAAGGTGAGGGTGGCGGGCAGGATCACGCCGACCGACTTCTTCGTGCCGTCGGGGAAGGTGATGCCGTGGCTCACGCACTTGCCGTCGAAGTACACGTTGGCTCGGGTGGTGACGGACACGCCGTCGATCTTTTCGGTCGTCATGGATGCGCTGTTTTCTGAAAGAGAAAAAGGGGGAAGGAAGAGGGCGGAAGCCGAAGATTCTAGAGCGTGTCCGGCCGCGTCCTACAGCGCGGGCGCCAGCAAGGGCTCCCGGTTCTCCGCCCGGGCATGAAAAAGGAGCCCGGAGGCTCCTCGTCGCGGCACGGCTCCCTGCACGGCACGGCGTGCCGTGCGCGCCGCCGGCTCAGCGCCAATACGGGTCGGGCGGCGGGCCGTACGGGCGGCCGTAGGCGTCGCGGTACTCGATCACCGTGGCGGCGGGGGGCGAGATGTAGGCGGGAGGGCCGGGCTGGGTGGAAACGACCACGCCGGGCTGCACGTAGGTGGTCGTGGTGGTGCTGTAGACCGGCGCGCGCTGCGGCGCGCTCGCCAGTGGCTGCACGCTCAGCGGTATCCAGGCGCCCGGGTCGTGCTGCGTGCGCGTGGTGTACTGCCGGCCTGCGTATTCGTACAGCACGTCGTAGCCCACGACGCGGTTCTCGTAGTGCGTCTGGTTGCTGCACCGGGTGACGTTCTGGTATTCGGGGCGGGTGCCCTCGATGTTGTTGCCCAGCAGCGCGCCGCCGATCAGGCCGATCGCCGTCGCGGCGACCCTGCCGCCGCCGTGTCCGATCGCATTGCCCGCGGCACCGCCGGCCACCGCGCCCAGCACGGCGCCGGCGCCCGTGGGGCGGGATTCGGAATAGATGGTTTCGTTGCCGCACACCTGCTGCGGGATCGCGACCTGCTGGGTGACCGGCGTGGCGGAGAGCACGCGGCCCTGTTCCTGGGCGCTGGCGCCCGTCGCCGCGGTGGCCGCCAGGGCGGCGAGGGCGGTCCAGACGAGGGTCTTTTTCATGGAGAGGCTCCTTTCGGTCGGCATACAACGCTCCGGCCTGCAAAAAAGTTTATGGCCGGGCCGTGAATCGGGTGGGGAGGCCGCGTAAAACTCCGTAAAGTTCGCCGCCCTCCGGCCCGGGCGGCCGGCCTGTCATCCCTTGGAGCTGCCGGACCGGCGTTCGTTCCATCGCGCTTCCTGGAAGCCCACGGTCACCTCGGCGGAGGCCTCGCCCGTCCACTCGACCACGGGCCGCTTGATGGCGCTCGGGTGCTCCTGCAGCAGCGCGGCCGCGGTGGCGGCATCGTGCACGCCGGCCTGGGCGGCCGGGTCGAGCCTGCGCCACGTCGTGCCCTGGCGGTTGACCAGCGGCTCCCAGCCCAGCGATGCCATCCAGGCCGCCAGCCGTTCGGCCGGAACGCCCTGTTTCTTGAAATCGTGGAAGCGGTGGTCGATGCCGTGCGCCGCGAGCCATGCGCGCGCCTTCTTGACGGTGTCGCAGTTCGGGATGCCGTAGACGATGGGGGTGGGGGTACTCATGCGCGCGATGATGCGGCATGCCCGCCTCGGCGACAATCGCACGTTCTATGCACACCACTTTCGACACCCTGGACGGCTGGCTGGCCCACTGCGAACGCATCCACCCCAAGACCATCGACATGGGGCTGGAGCGCGTCGGCGAGGTGGCGCGCCGCCTCGGGCTGCGCTTCGACTGCCCCGTGATCACGGTGGCCGGCACGAACGGCAAGGGCTCGACCTGCGCCATGCTGGAGGCCGTGGCCCTGCAGTCGGGCTACCGTACCGGGGTCTATACCTCGCCGCACCTCGTGCGCTTCGAGGAGCGCTGCCGCGTGCGCGGCGAGAGCGTCGAGGGGACGGAGCTGGTTCCGCACTTCGCCGCGGTGGAGGCGGCGCGGACGCAGGACGGGCAGGAGGTGTCGCTCTCCTACTTCGAGTTCACCACCCTGGCCATCCTGCGCCTCATGAGCCGGGCGGGGCTGGACGTCGCGATCCTGGAAGTCGGCCTGGGCGGGCGGCTCGACGCCACCAACGTCGTCGATACCGATTGCGCGGTGATCACCAGCATCGACATCGACCACACGGAATTCCTGGGTCCCGACCGCGAGACCATCGGCCGCGAGAAGGCGGGCATCATGCGGCCCGGCCGGCCCGCCGTGGTGAGCGATCCTGCGGCACCGCAGAGCGTGCTGGACCATGCGCGGGCGATCGGCGCCGACCTGTGGCGCTTCGGCGAGGACTTCAACTTCTCGGGCGACAAGCAGCAGTGGGGCTGGGCGGGCCGCGGGCGGCGCTATGCGGGCCTGGCGTATCCGGCGCTGCGCGGCGCGAACCAGCTGGTGAATGCCTCCGGCGCGCTGGCGGCGCTCGAGGCGCTGCGCGACCGCCTGCCGATCACCGCGCAGGCCGTGCGCACGGGCCTGGCGATGGTCGAGCTGCCGGGACGCTTCCAGATCGTGCCCGGCCAGCCCACGCTGGTGCTGGACGTGGCGCACAACCCGCACTCGGTGGCCGCGCTCACCGCCAACCTCGACGCCATGGGCTTCTTCCCGACGACGCACGCGGTGTTCGGAGCCATGGCCGACAAGGACCTCGGCCCCATGCTGGCGCGCATCGGCCCGCTGGTGGACCGCTGGTACTTCACCGATCTGCCCACCCCCCGCGCCGAAACGGCCGCCGCGCTCCAGCAGAAGTGGAACGCGCTGCAGATCGTGGCCGGGGGCCGGCGCGAGGTGCGCACCAGCCTGCACGAGAACCCGTGGCAGGCGCTCGAGGCGGCCGTCGCCGCGGCGGAGCCGACTGATAGAATCGTCGTCTTTGGCTCCTTCTACACGGTAGGCGGTGTGCTGCACCACGGAACGCCCCGCCTGCAGGCCAAGCACCTGGGCGCCTGAGCATTCCACAGCGCACGTCCCCGCACTGCATCCATGGCATTTTTCAAGTTTCGTTGGCCCGGCAGCAAGGAGCAGCCCGAAAAGCCGGCCAGGCGTTCGCGTGGCGGCGCCGGGGCCCAGGCCGAGAGCGTCGAGGCGATGCGGCGGCGTGCCCGCCATCGCCTGATCGGCGCCGCCGTGCTCGTGCTGGCCGGCATCGTGGGCTTCCCCATGCTGTTCGACACCCAGCCGCGGCCCGTTCCGGTGGACATCCCGATCGACATCCCCGACCGCAACAAGGTCGCGCCGCTGGTCGTGCCCGATGCGGGTCCGGCGAGCCAGACGCCGGCCGCACAGGCTGCCGCCACGGCGGCTCCGGTTCCGGCTTCCAGGCCGGCGGCGGCGCCTTCGGCCCCCTCGGCCACCGCAGGCCTCTCCGACGGGGAAGAGGTGATCCAGCCATCGCGCAGTTCCGCCGCTCCCGCGGCCCCCGCGCCCCGGCAGGAAACCCGCCACGCCGAGGCCCACGCGGCAGCGTCCAAGCCGGAAACCAAGCCGGCCAGGCCCGTCCACGAGTCCAGGCCCGAGAGCAAGCCCGCCCCCGAAACGCGCGTGGCCACCCCGGCTCCGGCTCCGGCCGCGCCGTCCCGCGACGACGCGGCCCGCGCCCGGGCGCTGCTCGAAGGGCGCGACACGTCCGCCGCAGCGGCCCCTGCCGCCGCGCCGAAGGCGGACGAGGGCAGTGCCCGCGTCATCGTGCAGGTGGGCGCGTTCGCCGATGCCGCCAAGGCGAGCGAGGTGCGCCAGTCGCTCGAGCGGGCGGGGCTCAAGACGTATACCCAGGTGGTGGACACCAAGGACGGCAAGCGCACGCGGGTCCGCGTCGGGCCGTTCGCCACCAAGGCCGAGGCCGACAAGGCGGCCGCGCGCGTCAAGGGCCTGGGGCTGTCGGCCTCGGTGATCCCGCTGTAGCCCCGGCGGCAGCAAGCGGCGGGCGGCATGTCGGCACTGGACTGGATCTTCGTGGCGGCGCTGCTGGCGTCCCTGCTGCTGGGCGCCTGGCGCGGCCTGGTCTACGAGGTGCTGTCGCTCGCCGGCTGGGTGGCCGCATTCTTCGTGGCGCAGTGGTGGGCGGCGGACGCGGCGGCGCTGCTGCCCCTGTCCGAGTCGGCCGGTTCGGTCCGGCATGCGGCGGGGTTCCTGCTCGTCTTCATCGCCACGGTGTTCGCCTGCGGGTTCGTCGCGTGGCTGGCCAAGAAGCTGATCGAGGCGGTGGGCCTGCGGCCGGCGGACCGGACCCTGGGGGCCGCGTTCGGCCTGCTGCGCGGACTGGTGCTGCTGCTGGCCGCCACGCTGGTGGCCCTGTGGACGCCGGTGCACGAGGCCGCATGGTGGAAAGAGTCGGCCACGGTCCCCATATGGACCGAGATGCTGGCGGTACTCAAGCCGGCATTGCCGGAAGCGCTCGGGCGGCACCTGCCCGGGTGAAGGATTTCGTTGTCGTGCGCGGCGGCCATCCCGGGAAGGGCGCCGCGGCGAATGTGTGTGGTATCGCGGGCGGGGCCCGCATCTGGATGGAACGTTAACTATGTGTGGAATCGTCGGTGTGGTCAGCACGGCTCCCGTCAACCAGCTGATCTATGACGCCTTGCTGCTGCTGCAGCACCGGGGGCAGGACGCCGCGGGCATCGTCACGCAGCAGGAGCGCAAGTTCTTCATGCACAAGGCCAAGGGCATGGTGCGCGACGTCTTCCGCACCCGCAACATGCGCGCGCTGCCGGGCACGGTGGGCCTGGGCCAGGTGCGCTATCCCACGGCCGGCAACGCCTACAGCGAGGAAGAGGCGCAGCCCTTCTACGTGAACGCGCCGTTCGGCATCGTGCTGGTGCACAACGGCAACCTCACCAACGCGCAGTCGCTGCGGGCCGAGCTGTTCTCCACCGACCACCGCCACACCAACACCGAGAGCGACTCCGAGGTGCTGCTGAACGTGTTCGCGCACGAGCTCGAGCGCGCCACGCGCGGCGTGCCGCTGCAGGTCGAGGACGTGTTCAACGCGGTGGCCGCGGTGCACCGGCGCGTGAAGGGCTCGTACGCCGTCATCGCGCTGATCGCGGGCCACGGCCTGCTGGCGTTCCGCGATCCGCACGGCATCCGCCCGATGTGCCTCGGCCGCAGCGCCGACGGCACCGTGATGGTGGGCAGCGAATCGGTGGCGCTGGAGGGCACCAACCACGTGTTCGAGCGCGACGTGCAGCCCGGCGAGGCCGTGTTCATCACGCCCGACGGCACCGTGCATGCCCGCCAGTGCGCGCAGGCGCCGCAGCTCAACCCCTGCATCTTCGAATTCGTGTATCTGGCGCGGCCCGACTCCGTGCTGGACGGCATCTCCGTCTACCAGGCGCGCCTGAACCTCGGCGAGGCCCTGGCCAAGCGCGTGGTGTCCACGGTGCCGCCCAACGAGATCGACGTGATCATCCCGATCCCCGAGTCCAGCCGCCCGAGCGCCACGCAGCTCGCGCACCTGCTGGGCATTCCGTACCGCGAGGGCTTCGTCAAGAACCGCTACGTGGGCCGCACCTTCATCATGCCGGGGCAGGGCGTGCGCAAGAAGTCGGTGCGCCAGAAGCTCAACGTGATCGCCAGCGAGTTCAAGGGCCGCAACGTGCTGCTGGTGGACGACTCCATCGTGCGCGGCACGACCTCGCGCGAGATCGTGCAGATGGCGCGTGACGCCGGCGCGCGCAAGGTGTACCTCGCCAGCGCCGCGCCGCCGGTGCGCTTTCCCAACGTGTACGGCATCGACATGCCGACCAGCAACGAGCTGGTCGCCCATGGCCGCACGGTGGAGGAGATCCGCCAGGCGATCGGCTGCGACGCGCTGATCTACCAGGACGTGAACGCCATGAAGAAGGCCGTGGGCTCGCTCAACGGCGCCATCGAAGGCTTCGATGCCTCGTGCTTCGACGGCGTGTACGTGACGGGCGACATCACCGCCCAGGACATCGCCCGCCTGAACGAAGGCCGCATCGGCAAGGAGGAACAGCAGGAGGAAGATACCTCCCGCCTGGCCCTGCCGAACGCCCAGGACGCCTGAAGGAGACGCGACGCCATGGCCCAAGACCGATCGAACGGCGCCGGGGGACTCCCCGAAGGCCTGCATCCCGACACGCTGGCCGTGCGGGAGTCCATTCCCCGCAGCCAGTACGGCGAGCACTCCGAAGCGCTCTACCTGAGCAGCAGCTTCGTGCAGCCCGACGCGGAGACCGCCGCGCGGCGCTTCGCGGGCGAGGAGGACGGCTACACCTACACCCGCACCGGCAATCCCACGGTGACGGCCTTCGAGCGCCGGCTCGCCGCCATGGAAGGCACCGAGACGGCGATCGGCACGGCGACCGGCATGTCGGCGATCCTGCTGATGTGCCTCGCGCTGCTGAAGGCCGGCGACCACGTGGTGTGCTCGCAGTCGATGTTCGGCTCCACCATCAAGCTGATCGGCGGCGAACTCTCGCGCTTCGGTGTCGAGACCACCTTCGTGCCGCAGACGGATGCCGCCGCCTGGAAGGCGGCCCTGCGGCCCGAGACCCGCCTGATGTTCGCCGAGACGCCCACCAACCCGCTGACCGACCTGTGCGACATCGCCGCGCTGTCGGCGATCGCGCGCGAGGCCGGCGTGCTGCTGGCCGTGGACAACTGCTTCGCATCGCCCGCGCTGCAGCAGCCCGCGAAGTGGGGCGCCGACCTCGTCATCCATTCCGGCACCAAGTTCCTCGACGGCCAGGGCCGCGTCATGGCCGGTGCCGTGTGCGGCCCGCGCTCGCTCATCGACGACAAGCTGGGGCCCATGATCCGCAGCGCCGGCATGAACCTCTCGCCGTTCAACGCCTGGGTGGTGCTCAAGGGCCTGGAGACGCTGTCCATCCGCGTTCGTGCCCAGGCCGACAATGCCCTGCGCCTCGCACAGTGGCTGGAGGCGCACCCCCGCGTGGCGCGCGTCCACTATCCCGGCCTCGCCTCGCATCCGCAGCATGCGCTGGCGATGCGCCAGCAATCGGGCATGGGCGGCGCGGTGCTGTCCTTCGACGTGAAGTCGCAGGAGGGTGCCGAGGCCGCGCGCCGCGCCGCCTTCCACGTGATCGACAGCACGCGCGTGTGCAGCATCACCGCCAACCTGGGCGACGTGAAGACCACCATCACCCATCCCGCGAGCACCTCGCACGGGCGCCTCACCGAGGCGCAGCGCCAGGCGGCCGGCATCGGCCAGGGGCTGATCCGCGTGGCCGTGGGCCTGGAACACATCGACGACCTGAAGGCCGACCTCGCGCGCGGCCTGGACACCCTGCAATGAGCCAAAGCCTTTCCCCTGCTTCTTCTTCCCCTTCTTCGGATAGCGCGCAGCAGCGCGTGCGCACCCGTTTCGCGCCGTCGCCCACGGGCTTCATCCACCTGGGCAACATCCGCTCGGCGCTCTACCCCTGGGCGTTCGCGCGCGCCACGGGCGGAGACTTCATCCTGCGCATCGAAGACACCGACCTCGAGCGTTCGAGCCAGGCCGCCGTCGACGTCATCCTGGAAGGCATGCAGTGGCTCGGCATGGACCCGGACGAGGGCCCGTTCTACCAGATGCAGCGCATGGACCGCTACAAGGAAGTGCTGGCGCAGATGCAGGCGCAGGGCCTGGTCTACCCGTGCTACATGAGCGTGGCGGAACTCGACGCGCTGCGCGAGCGCCAGATGCAGGCCAAGGAAAAGCCGCGCTACGACGGCACCTGGCGCCCGGAAGAAGGCAAAACGCTGCCGCCGGTGCCGGAAGGCGTGCAGCCGGTGCTGCGCTTCCGCAACCCCGTGGGCGGCGCGGTGGCGTGGGAGGACAAGGTCAAGGGCCGCATCGAGATCCAGAACGACGAGCTGGACGACCTCGTCATCGCGCGCCCGGACGGCACGCCCACGTACAACTTCTGCGTGGTGGTGGACGACATCGACATGGCCATCACCCACGTGATCCGCGGCGACGACCATGTGAACAACACGCCCCGCCAGATCAACATCTTCCGCGCGCTCGGCAAGGAGCCGCCCGTGTACGCCCACCTGCCCACCGTGCTGAACGAGCAGGGCGAGAAGATGAGCAAGCGCAACGGCGCCAAGCCCGTCACGCAGTACCGCGACGAAGGCTACCTGCCCGAAGCCATGGTGAACTACCTCGCGCGCCTGGGCTGGAGCCATGGCGACGACGAGATCTTCTCGCGCGAGCAGTTCCTCGCGTGGTTCAACCTCGATCACCTGGGCCGCAGCGCCGCGCAGTTCGACGAGGCCAAGCTGCGCTGGGTGAACGCCCAGCACCTGAAGGCCATGCCCGACGAGCAGCTCGCCGAACGGGTGGCGCCGCTCCTCGTGGCCCGCGGCATCGCGCAGGCGGATCTGCAGGATGGCCGGCTGCCGCGCATCTGCGCGCTCTTCAAGGACCGCTGCGACACGCTGGTGGCGCTGGCCGACTGGGCGCAGGTGTTCTACGGCGACGTGACGCCCAATGAAGAAGAACGCGCCAAGCACGTGGTCGATGCGGTGAAGCCCGCCATCGCCGCACTCTCGGATGCGCTCGCGCAGTGCGCCTGGGACAAGGCCAGCATCGCCGCCGCGTTCAAGGAAGTGCTCGCCGCCCAGGGGCTCAAGATGCCGCAGCTGGCCATGCCGGTGCGCGTGCTCACCGTGGGCACGGCGCACACGCCGTCGGTCGATGCGGTGCTCGAACTGCTCGGACGCGAAAAAATTGCAGCGAGATTGCGAGAGGCCTGAAAACCTGTCTATAATTCGAGGCTCTGATGATGACAACGATAAGTAATTATCGGCGGCATCGAAAGTGGGGGTATAGCTCAGCTGGGAGAGCGCTTGCATGGCATGCAAGAGGTCATCGGTTCGATCCCGTTTACCTCCACCACTGAAGTCAGAGAACGGAAGTTCCCAGGTTTTGACCCTATCGTCTAGAGGCCTAGGACATCACCCTTTCACGGTGAGTACCGGGGTTCGAATCCCCGTAGGGTCGCCAAGTTTGTGGCACTTGGCTTGCACGTATGTGCAAGCACAACAGCCGCCTGCCAGGAGTGGTAGTTCAGTTGGTTAGAATACCGGCCTGTCACGCCGGGGGTCGCGGGTTCGAGTCCCGTCCACTCCGCCAGATTCATGCCTTTGCAGGTGGTTCGCGCAAAGGCCGACATTTTGACAATGCCGCATGGCGTTGCCAGGATTCGGGGGTATAGCTCAGCTGGGAGAGCGCTTGCATGGCATGCAAGAGGTCATCGGTTCGATCCCGTTTACCTCCACCAAACCATTTTTGAGAACGGAAGTTCCCAGGTTTTGACCCTATCGTCTAGAGGCCTAGGACATCACCCTTTCACGGTGAGTACCGGGGTTCGAATCCCCGTAGGGTCGCCAAGTTCACGGCACTTGGCCCGCATGCAGTTGCGGGCGAAACGCTGTCTGCCAGGAGTGGTAGTTCAGTTGGTTAGAATACCGGCCTGTCACGCCGGGGGTCGCGGGTTCGAGTCCCGTCCACTCCGCCAGTCAACCGGGTCGGCCTGTGCCGCGCCTGAATGAATAGAAGCCGCAGCGAGCCATCGTTGCGGCTTTTTTCTTGTTCCTGACCCGTCCTGCCCAGTGTCGCCCGTGCCCGCTCCTCCGCTGTTCTCCGCGCCGTCCGCAGCGCCCGTGGCATCCGCCACGCCCCGCCTCGTCTCCATCGACGCACTGCGCGGGCTGGTGATCCTCTTCATGCTGCTGGACCACGTGCGCGAGACGTTCTTCATGCACCACCCGGTCATGGATCCGCTGGTGCTGGCGGACACGCCGACGGCCCTGTTCTTCAACCGCGTGCTCGCGCATTTGTGCGCGCCGGTATTCATCTTCCTTGCGGGGTTGTCCGCCTTCCTCTACGGCAGTCGCCAGCCGGACGGCCGCCGGGCCGCCACCGTGTTCCTCGTGCAGCGCGGGCTTTTCCTGGTGGTGCTGGAGCTCACGGTGGTGAATTTCGCGTGGACCTTCCAGTGGCCGCCGCAGGTCGTGTACCTGCAGGTGATCTGGGTGATCGGCCTCAGCATGCTGGCGCTGGCCCTGCTGCTGTGGCTGCCGCGCGGCGTGCTCGTGGTGGTGGGCCTGCTGCTGGTGGCGGGCCACAACCTGCTCGACGGCGTGCACTTCCCCGCGGGGCACGTGCTGCATGTGCCGTGGGCCATCCTGCACGACCGGGGATGGCTCGCCGTGGGCGAGGGCCTGCGGATGCGCACGTCCTATCCGCTGCTGCCGTGGATCGGCGTGATCGCGCTGGGGTATGCCGCGGGCCCCTGGTTCACCTCCGGGGCGGACGTGGGGCAGCGGCGCCGCCGGCTGATGGCCTGGTCGGCGGGGGCGCTGGTGCTGTTCGTGCTGCTGCGCTGGCTGAACGTTTATGGCGATCGGCCCTGGGCCGCGGGCGCCACGCCGCTGGAGACCGTGATGGGCTTCCTCAACGTGACGAAGTACCCGCCCTCGCTGCTCTTCGTGGCGCTGACGCTGGGCATCGGCCTCGCGCTGCTCGCGGCTTTCGAGCGCGTGCCGGCGCGGGCGGGCTGGCTGCGGGTGCTGCTGGTCTTCGGTGCCGCGCCGATGTTCTTCTACGTGCTGCACCTGTACGTGCTGCGGGTGCTCTACATCGGCAGCGCGGCGTTCTGGGGCCTCAACCAGGGCCGCTACTTCGGGTTCGACGCGGTGTGGCAGGTGTGGCTCGGCACGGCCGTGCTGGCGGCGCTGCTCTATGGGCCTGTGCGCGCGTTCGGGGCATTCAAGGCGCGGCGCAAAGACCTGGCCTGGCTGCGGTTCCTGTAGCGCAGCGCGTGGTGCGTCGGCCGGGCGTGCATCGGCACGGCCTGCGCGGGGCTTCGATCCTGGCGACAATGCCGGATGCCTTCTTCGCCTTTCCTGCGCATGGCCCTGGTCCTGGGCCTGCTTTCCGCCATCGGCCCCTTCGCGATCGACATGTACCTGCCTGCGCTGCCCGAGATCGGGCACGGCCTGGGCGCGCCGGTGGGCGCGGTGCAGTGGAGCCTGACGGCCTTCTTCCTCTCGCTCGGCGTGGGGCAATTGCTCTACGGACCGCTGTCGGACATGGCGGGGCGCAAGCCGCCGCTTTATTTCGGGCTGGTGCTGTTCACCGTGGCGAGCGTGGGCTGCGCGCTGGCGACCAGCATCGAGGCCCTGCTCGTGCTGCGCTTCCTGCAGGGGCTGGGCGCGGCCGCGGGCATGGTGGTGCCGCGTGCCGTGGTGCGCGATCTGCACACCGGCCACGAGGCCGCGCGGCTGATGTCGCTGCTGATGCTGGTGTTCAGCGTGTCGCCCCTGCTGGCGCCGCTCGCGGGCAGCGGCGTGATCGCCCTCGCGGGCTGGCGTGGCGTGTTCTGGGCCGTGGCGATCGCTGCGCTGGCCGGGCTGCTGCTGGTGCGCTTCGCACTTGCCGAGACGCGGCCTGCCACGGACCGGACGCACAGCAACCTGGGCAGTGCGCTGCGTGGCTACGGCCTGCTGCTGCGCGATTCGCACTACCTGGGCCTGGTGTTCATCGGCGGCTGCGCGATGGCGGGTTTCTTCGTGTACCTGGCGGGCTCGCCCTTCGTGCTCATCAACCACTACGGGCTCACGCCCACGCAGTACAGCCTGGCGTTCTCATTCAACGCCGCGGCGTTCTTCGCGATGGCGCAGTTCAACGGCATGCTGGCCGCCCGCTTCGGGCTGGAGCCGATCGTGAAGGTGGCGGCCACGGCATCGTCGGCGGTGATGGCCGCGATGCTCGGCTACTACCTGCTGGGCGGTGACCGGCTCGCGGTGCTGATCGGCCTGTACTTCATCGCGAGCGCGCTCATGGGCCTGGTGATTCCGACCACCTCGGTGCTGGCGCTGGAGGAGCACGGCGAGATCGCGGGCACGGCGTCCGCGCTGATGGGCACGCTGCAGATGCTCACGGGCGCCGTGGCGATGGCGCTGGTGGGGCTGTTCGCCGACGGCCGGCCGCTGCCGATGGTGGCGGGCATGGCGACGGGGGCCTTTCTCGGCACGGCGCTGTGCTGGACCACGCTGGGCCGCGCCCGCGCGGCGCCCGGCCAGCGCCGCCGGGGAGCACGCGCATGAGCGGCGCGGCACCGGACAAGCACCCTGGCGGGACATCCGGCGCGCAGCCGGCCGCCGCTGGCCAGGGCGCCGCACCGCGGGACGGGCTGGAGCCGCCGGAGCGCGGGCGGGCGATGCTGGTGATCATCCTCGGCATCGCCGTCGCGGTGCTCGACGGCAGCATCATGAACCTCGCGCTGCCCACCATCGCGCGCGATCTGCAGTCCAGCGCGCCGCAGGCCATCTGGGTGGTGAACGCCTACCAGATCGCCACGCTCGGCATGCTGCTGCCCCTGGCCGCTCTGGGGGAGCGCATCGGCTACCGGCGCGTGTACCTGCTGGGCATGTCCCTGTTCGCCGTGTCGTCGCTCGGCGCGATGCTGGCGTCGTCGCTGGAGATGCTGATCGCGGCGCGGGCCGTGCAGGGTCTGGGCGCGGCGGGCATCATGAGCGTGAACGCGGCGCTGGTGCGCATGATCTATCCGCGCGCGCGGCTGGGGCAGGGCCTGGCGCTGAATTCGCTGGTCGTCGCGGCCTCGTCGGTGGCCGGGCCCTCGGTGGCGGCCGCGATCCTCTCGGTGTCCTCCTGGCCGATGCTGTTCGCGATCAACCTGCCGCTCGGGCTGGCGACGCTCTGGCTCGGCCGGCGCGCGCTGCCGTTCAATCCCGCGCCGCCCGCGCCGCCCGCGCACCCAGCGAAAGCCGGCGCGCGGTTCTCGGTGATCGACGTGGCGCTCAACGTGCTGATGTTCGCGCTGGTGTTCATCGGCGGCGACCAGCTGGGCGTGCACGGTGGAGCGGGCGGCCTGCCGCTCGGCCCTGCATTGACGCTGCTGGCGGGCCTGGCGGTGGGGGTGGTGTTCGTCCGCAGGCAGGTGCTTGCCGACTGCCGTGGCGAGACACCGCTCTTCCCGGTGGATCTGCTGCGCATTCCGGTGTTCTCGCTGTCGATGGGGGCATCGATCGCGGCCTTCTGCGCGCAGATGCTCGCCTTCCTCGCGCTGCCGTTCCTGCTGCTGGAGGCGCACGGCCGCTCGCATGCGGAGGCCGGTCTGCTGATCACGCCCTGGCCGCTGGCGATCGTGGCCGTCGCTCCGCTCGCGGGGCGGCTGATCGGGCGTGTGCCGGACGGGCTGCTGGGCGGCATCGGCATGGCCGTGCTGGCGCTGGGGCTGGCGGCGCTGGCCGCCATGCCGCAGGACGCGGGCGCCTTCGGCGTGGTGTGGCGCATGGCACTGTGCGGCGTGGGCTTCGCGCTGTTCCAGTCGCCCAACAACCACACCATCGTCACGTCCGCGCCGCTGCAGCGCTCGGGCGCCGCGGGCGGCATGCTGAGCACGGCACGGCTCACGGGCCAGACGCTGGGCGCCGTGCTGCTCGCGGTGATCTTCGCCATGCAGGGCACGCATGGCGGCCATGCGGAGACGGTGGCGTTCTGGCTCGCCGCGGGCGCTGCGGTGGTGGCGGGCGTGTGCAGTGTGCTGCGCCTGGGGCCCGCGAAGGCTGCCGGCTTGCGGGGATCAGGGCACTGAGGCTGCGTCGGGCACCGCGCCGTCAGGCCGCGGGGCCGTCGCCGGATCCGTTGCCGGTCCGTGCTTGCGCCGCTTCTTCCGCCGCTGCTTGCGCGTCGTTCCCGTCCGCGTCGCTTTCCGAGCCGGTATCGGCCGGCGGACGGTGGCCCTGCAATGCGGCCACTTCGCCCGCCAGGGTGCGGATGGTGATCGGCGCGCAGCCTTCCGCATGGTTGCTGATCGCGACGAACGCGTTCTGGCCCTTGGCGGTGATGCCCGCCAGCGTGCGTGCCAGCAGCGCATGCACCTCGGGTGCGGGATGGACGATGCGGTCGAATGGGCTGTAGAGCGCCTCGGCCTCTTCGTAGCCGTAGGCGCCGTGCACGGGGTTGAGGTTCCAGCGGCACACCAGCGGGCCCGGCCAGAGCCGGCGCAGCAGCCGCAATTGCTCTTCGAGCGGCGGCATCTTGGCGTGCAGCCCCAGGCAGTAGGTCGCGCGGGCCGAGAGCAGGGCTTCGGCGAACAGCGGCTCGTATTCCGGCGACAGCCACTCGGGATCGCGCACCTCCACGGCCAGCACGCCGTCCGGCGCGGTGGGCGCGAGCGGCGGCATCGCGCGCAGCAGGGCGCCCAGTCGGTCGATGGTGCCTTCGAGGCGGTGCAACTGCGGCATCGGCAGGGGGCTGAGCTGGAACACCAGCGCCCCGATCTTGGCGCCCAGGCCTTCCAGCGCGGGCGCCACGAATTCCTGCAGCGCCAGCGCTGGATCGAGAAAGGCCGGGTTCGGCGCGCGCCCGCGTCCATCCTCGGCACGCACCAGCGCATCGGTCACGAGGCTCGGCGCCTTCACGATGAAGCGGAAATCGTCGGGCACCTGCGAGGCGTAGTCCGCGTACTGGCTCACGGTGAGCGGCTTGTAGAAACCGCGGTCGATGCTCACGGTGCGCAGCAGCGGATGCCGCGCATAGGCGGCCAGGCCCTGGCGCGCGAGCGTGGATTCGGAGTGCTCGCCTTGCCAGACCAGGCCCTTCCAGCCAGGGTAGCTCCAGGACGAGCCGCCGAACCGCAAGTGCGGGGGCAGGGCGGCGGCCAGGGCCAGCAGACCTGCATCGGGCTCGATGGGATGGACGCCGCCGCCGGAGCGGGCTGGGCGGCGGGGCTTGGCGGGGGCGTTTTCTTCGATGGCCGATGACCGGGCCGCTGCGGGCGCGGGTGGTGACGGAGGGGGCGGAAGGTCGTCGAAGAGGGAGTCTTGCATGGACCTTGCCGATCTTATCGAAGCCCGCGCATATGGTCAGCGGTCGCTGTAAACCACGCCAGGACGGGTCCCTTCAAGATCGTCGGTCCACTCATTGGCAACCGGCTCCGGTTCGAATTTTCGCCCAAGAGGGACGAATTGATAGTCACCAGAACCATTAGTGTAGACCGCTAAGCCTTGAGGCGTGAGGGCTACGGTGTGCCAGAGACCGGCAATGCCCTTTTCATTGAAAGTAGCTACGGTCTTGCCATCGGCTCCATAGAGGCGCAACTCACCCGTTCCTGTTACTTGCCCGCCACCCGTGTTTTGTTTTTCCATGCGTTCGATACGGCGCAGGGCATAGTGTCCACCCGGGGCTAGCCGCACATCAGCGCTCAGATCGTTAGGAGGGGCATCAAGACGTGTGAAGCGATGCGTGGTCAGATCGGCCAATCCCGCTTGCGGAAGTTGTTGGCCCCGAGTATTTGCGAATTCAACCAGAGCAGTGGACGCCGACCATTCTGTGATCCGCGGCGACGTGACGTTGTCCATGCTCAGGTAGTTTTTGAGGTTCGCTTCCACCGGGCCATTGCTTTGGCCTTGCGGCAGCACAACCCAGCCACCCCGACTGTCGCTGACGACGCGTGGCGGAGTGCTGTTCAACACGTCGAACAGACCCAGATCGACGGCTTTTTCCAGTTGCCATTTGGGTAACAAAAATGTCAGCAGCTGGTAGCGCTTTTTGGATTCGTCGCCCACGCGATAAAACTGATCCGTCGCAACCACGTATGCGCGTCTGGTGGCCACCTCGCTGGTGTTTTGCTGGGATACCGGACGCGCAAGGCAGCTGTCTGGACGTGCGCCTGGCGAAGATTCGGCTGCTACCGCGGCTGGAGTGCCGCTCCGCTCAGCAAGGTGGAAGGACGCTACTTTTTTACGTTGTTCAAGATCGATGCGATCGACTACTCCGTTGCAGTACACCGCATAGAGGTAGCGGTAATACGATTGACTGTCGAGAGCGCTGTCCGTGGGAGACTCTGCGGACTCCGGCGCAATGCCTGGGGGGGCCGTGTTCGGGATCACCATGGACGTCGGAGCCTGCGCGGAGGGCATAGTCTGAGGTTCCGGTGCATCGGTGGCGCGGGAGCATGCCCCGAACGATGCTGTGACCGCTAGCGTCAAGACAAGTCGTGTGATCAGCGACACGTAGGATTTGGCGGCTGCAGCGTCCATGTCAGAAGTCTTGCGCACTTTCAACGTGTTCCACGTAGGCAGGAT